>JAQCGA010000729.1 GCA_027619145.1 bacterium
GAAGGGGCTCCCAAGCCGATTCTGGCGTCGTTTATGGGTCTGGTAGATGTGACTCCGGGCGTGAACATTTTGCGGCAACACGGTGTGCCGCACTATCCATTTCCGGAAGGTGCCGCTCGGGTCATGAAAGCCATGTACGATTATACGAAGTGGCGTACCCGGCTGCGAACAGAAGAGCGTATTTTTGAGGTGGATCGTGGTGTTGCACGCCGCGTGCTAAAAAAAGCACAAGAGGAACACCGGACGCAACTTCCAGACCTGGAGGCGCTGAAGGTGCTGGAGGCCTACGGATTCCCTGTGCTGAAATCCAGGCTTGCCCAGAACCGTGCCGAGGTGATAGCATTGGGTGCTGAGGTGGGGTTTCCTCTGGTGATGAAAATTGCGTCCCCAGATATTTTGCACAAAACGGATGTGGGTGGGGTGGTGGTGGGCGTTGCGTCTGTAGAGGATGCGCAAGCGCGTTTTGATGAGATGGTGAATCAGGCGCGTACATTGCGGCCGGAGGCAAAGGTCTGGGGTGTTACGCTTCAGCAGATGGCCCGGCCCGGACGAGAGCTGATTTTGGGCGCTACTCGGGATCCCAAATTTGGGCCGTTGTTGATGTTCGGGCTGGGCGGGATTTATACCGAGGCGCTGAAGGATGTGACGTTCCGGCTTGCCCCGCTGCGCGAATTGAGTGCCCGGCATATGCTGGAACAGATCCGGGGGCGCAAGATTTTGGAAGGGATTCGAGGCGAACCGCCTGTAGACATGGATGGGCTTCAAGAGTGCCTGGAACGGCTTTCCCAATTGGTGGTGGAGTTCCCCATGATTCAGGAGCTGGATATCAATCCGTTGATTGCTTATGACACAGGTGTTCTGGCGGTGGACGCACGAATTATTTTGAGCGAGTAGCGGTGCTTCTTTTCAGGGGGTGGTTGGGATGAGAAGTGTGGGGGATTGGAAAAAACGGTTCAGCTCAAAGCTGGTGACTGCCGAACACGCGGTGTCTGGAATCCGCAGGGGGCAGTGTGTGTTCATCGGGTCCGGTGCGGCAGAGCCTCAGTCGCTGGTAGCGGCACTGGCAGCACGTGGACCCGAACTGGCGGACAACCAGGTTATTCATATCCGTACGCTGGGCGTAACCCCGTACACGGAGTCGAAGTTTTCCGAGAAATTTCGTTACAGTACATTTTTTATTGGGGATAGTGTTCGTGGTGCAGTGAGCGAGGGGCGGGCGGATTATACACCGATTTTTCTCTCCGAACTACCTCAGTTGTTTCGCAGGGGCAAGGCCCCGGTAGATGTGGCGTTGATCCAGGTGACACCGCCCGATGCACACGGGTACTGTAGTTATGGCGTTTCGGTAGATATTGTCAAAGCTGCCACGGAAAGCGCGCGTTTTGTCGTGGCTGAAGTGAATCCGCGCATGCCGCGCACGCTGGGCGATTCGTTCGTTCACGTAGATCAGATCAATCTGCTGGTAGAGAATGATGTGCCCATCCTGGAATTGCAGGTGGAACCACCGGACGAGGTAGCGCGAAGAATTGGGCAACATATTGCGGATCTGGTTGTAGACGGGTCCACGCTGCAAATGGGTATTGGCACCATACCGGATTCAGTGCTCCTGGAACTGACAGACCGAAAAGACCTGGGTGTGCACACGGAGATGCTTTCAGATGGCATTGTGCATCTCATAGAAAAAGGGGTGGTTACGGGGGCGCGTAAAACGCTGCACCGCGGGAAGGTGGTGGCCAGTTTTGCGCTGGGCACGCGACGGTTGTACGACTTTATTGATGACAATCCGATGTTTGAATTCTACCCCAATGAATATTCGAATGATCCGTTTGTGATTTCCCGTAACAACCGGATGGTGGCGATTAACTCTGCGCTGGAAGTAGATCTGACCGGTCAGGTCTGTTCGGATTCGCTGGGTTCGCTTTTTTATAGCGGCATTGGTGGCCAGGTGGATTTTATCCGGGGAGCGGCCCGGTCTGAAGGCGGCAAGCCGATCATTGCGTTGCCTTCTACTGCGCTGGTGGATGGGAACCGGACATCCCGGATTGTGTCTATGCTCCGGCAGGGGGCGGGTGTGGTTACGTCGCGAGGAGATGTGCATTATGTAGTGACAGAGTACGGTACTGTGGATCTTCATGGCCGTACGATTCGGGAGCGCGCATTGGGGTTGATTCATATTGCCCATCCGGATTTTCGTGAGGAACTAATGAAAGATGCCCGAGATCGGCACCTGGTCTATGCGGATCAGATTGTGGTGCCGGGCGTGGGCTCGGAAGAACTGGAAGAACTGGAGACCGATTTTACCGCACGGGACGGAACTGTGGTGCGTTTTCGGTCCATTGAACCAACAGACGAGCCGCTGCTCCAGGATATGTTCTACCGGTCTTCAGAGCAGACCATTTATCTGCGGTTTTTCTCCTATCTCAAAGCCATGCCACACCGCCAGGCGCAGGGGTTGGTAAATGTAGACTATACGGATCATCTTGCGCTGGTAGCTACCACGTACGAGGGCGACCGGGAAGTGATTGTTGCGGTTGGGCGGTATTACCGGGATCCGGCGAGCAA
>JAQCGA010000730.1 GCA_027619145.1 bacterium
TGCAGTATGCGATTAATGCGTCACAAGAGACACAGTCCCCGTTTCGGAGCACAACGCACGCCCTCACTTCTTCCCCCAGGACCTCGTGCGGCACACCCACAACGGCCACTTCTGAAACCGCCGGATGTGTGTAAAGTACTTCTTCTACCTCACAAGGGTAAATATTGTACCCGCCCCGGATGATGACATCTTTTTTTCGATCCACAACGAATACATTATTCAAATCATCCACATACCCCACATCTCCTGTGTGCAACCACCCGCCCCGCATCGCTTCGTTCGTAGCTTCCGGTTGACCATAATAGCCCTTCATGACCGGTTCCCCACACACAACAATTTCACCGCGCTCACCTGGGGTTACCTCGCAATCCTGATCGTCCACAATCCGCAATTCCAGGCCCAGAATGGGTCGCCCTACGCTCCCGGACACCCGAGGACAGTTTACCGTCCGGAAGGCCACCACAGGCGATGCCTCGGAAAGCCCGTACCCTTCCAGAATTTCCACCTGGAAGGCTTCCTCGAAACGAACGACCAACTCCATTGGAATGGGGGCCCCGCCTACCAGAACATATTGCAAGCTGGTTACCCGGGCCTGAACCTCTTCTTGTGCTTTCAACAATCCGTGGAGCATCGTGGGTACCGCCGCCATCACCGTTACAGCGTGTCGCTCAATCGCCTCCAGGGCCGCCTCGGGCGCAAACCGGGGCAACAAACTGACAGCACCTCCATGCACAAGGGAGGCGTTCTGCATACAGGTTTGCCCAAAACTATGGCTCAGTGGCAGCGCAGCCAGCGTCACGTGCCCCGGCCCCCAGCAGACCATGTTTTGAGGGGGTACAGACAGACTGTGTTCAGACACCCACCGGGCGTTCGAATACAAATTAAAATGTGTCACTTCAGCACCTTTGGATCGCCCTGTGGTTCCTGACGTATAAAAGATCACCGCCGTATCGTCGGGGCTGGTCTGCACCACATCGTCCAGAGGTACAGCCGCATCCACAGCCAGATCAAAATCGATCGCCCCAGCAGGAATCTCGTCGCCAATCTCACGAATGCAGATCAATGGGTCGCACCCACTGCTCTGCTCGTATCCTGGCAGGCCTCTTTCTGTCGCTCCGCTCCAGAGCACCAGAATCCTGGCTCCGGAGTCTTCCAGAATCTGCGAAACCTCATCGCTGGAAAGCAAAATGCTCATGGGAACGACAATCGCACCCAAAGAAAGAATCCCGAAATAGGCGACGCTGAAGGCCGGCAGATTGGGTGCCATCAGAGCAACCCGATCTCCACGCTCCACGCCATGCTCCCGGAGCACCGCAGAAAATCTCAACACCTTCTGAGCCAATAGCACTTGAGAAATACGTTCTTCACCATATACCAGAGCTACATCTTCCGGAAACCGGCGGGCTGATGCGTGTACGATACCGGCCAGATTCAATGACATTGATGATGATCCTCTGTTTTCAAATGGTTCGTTTGCATGAAATGTGCGATAGCGCGAAGGAACCGGGTTTCACACATGCTCCCGCCCGATCTCCAGCAATTGTTCCAGGCGCTCCAACACAAAATCAGGGTGAAAACTGGACCGTTTCAACATCTCGCGGTCCGTTACGCCCGTCAGCACCAGCGCCGTTTGCATCCCTGCGGCAGCCCCCATGGCAATATCGGTATCGAGACGATCCCCTACCATCAAACAGGCCTGAGGTGAAATTTGCATATGCTCCAGAACCGTCTGGATCATAATGGGAGATGGTTTTCCAATCACGCCATCAATCGGCCGCCCCAACAACGCTTCCAGCGCAGCGATAATAGCCCCGGCATCTACAATCTCATCTCCCGGCATTGGACAGACCAGATCCGGGTTCGTAGCCATAATACAGGCCCCATTTTTGGCCGCATGATAGCCAAAATGAATCTTCTCATACGTCAACCCTCGGTCCAGTGACACCAGCACCAGATCCGTCTGTTTCGGGTGTTCCGCCATTTGAAACCCGGCCTCCGTCAATTCATGGATCAGAGAAGGCTCCCCAATGACAAATACCCGTGCTCCCGGCATTTTTTTCAAAAGATACTGCACTGTGGCTTGAGAAGAATTCACCACGTCTTCGGGCACCGTGGGTATGCCCAGCCGGGTCAGCTTTTCCGCAAAAGAAACCGTTGTCTGGATGGGCTTATTGGAAAGAAATACAATGCGTGCCTTCGCCTCCCGGAGCGCAGAAATCACCTGTATGGCCCCTGGGAGTAGCGATTCTCCAAGATAAACCGTTCCGTCCAGATCAAAAATGTAGCCCTCAAACCACATCCCATCCTCCACAGAAAATAAGCTTGGAACCTTTGGGGTTTCGGCCTATCATTACAGATGCAACTGGCCGTTCGTTGTAGCCAGATGCCTTTCAATTCACCATTCTTTCAACCGGAGGCAACATTGTCAGCTATCCAAATTCCCAGCCATTGGCCAACCACCCAAGAGGAAGAGGCCTACTGGCAGGGCATTCGCAACCAATTCATGCTGGACCCAAACGAAATCTACCTCAACACCGGCTCCTTTGGTTCGCAACCCC
>JAQCGA010000731.1 GCA_027619145.1 bacterium
GTTTACGAAAAAGACACCTGACAAGCCACGTTTTGTGGCCGGTGCAATTGGACCCACAAATGTGACGCTGTCGTTGTCTCCGGATGTGGACGATCCAGGGCACCGGACCATGACGTTTGACCAGATGGTGGAGGCGTATACCACACAGATTGATGGGCTGATGGATGGCGGGGTGGATTTGCTCCTGTGTGAGACGGTGTTCGATACGCTTACTCTGAAAGCGGCGTTGGTTGCCATAAGCAAGTATTTTGATGAACACAAAGTGCGGGTGCCCGTGATGGTATCTGTAACGGTTACGGATCAGAGCGGTCGTACGCTTTCTGGCCAGACAGTGGAAGCATTTTGGGCATCCGTATCGCATATGGACCTGCTGGCAGTGGGGATCAATTGCTCGCTGGGTGCAGAGGAAATGCGGCCCTATGTGGAAGAATTGGCAGAACTTGCACCCTGTTACGCGTTTTGTTACCCCAATGCAGGGCTCCCCAACGAGTTTGCAGAATACGATCAGTCTCCTGAACATATGGCCAGTATTCTGGAATCATTCGTAGAAGAGGGGTGGTTGAATCTTGTAGGGGGCTGTTGCGGCACTACGCCGGACCATATTCGTGCAATTTCTGAAATGGTGGAGGGGAGAACCCCGCGTACACCGGTGGAGCCCAGTGGTCTTTCCAGGTATAGCGGGTTGGAGCCATTGGTGATTCGGCCGGATTCCAATTTTACGATGATTGGCGAGCGCACGCATATTACGGGTTCGAAGCGTTTCGAGCGGTTGATTAAGGAAGGGGATTTCGAAGCTGCGCTGGAAGTGGCTCGCAATCAGGTTGAGGGCGGCGCAAATATCATTGATATCAACATGGACGAAGGGTTGCTGGATTCGCCTGCTGTGATGACGCGGTTTCTGAATTTGATTGCAGCAGAGCCGGATATTGCGCGTGTGCCGGTGATGGTGGATTCTTCCAATTTCGAAGTTCTGGAGGCGGGCCTGAAGTGTCTCCAGGGCAAAGGGATTGTGAATTCGATTAGCCTGAAGGAAGGCGAAGAAGTGTTTAAGGCGCAGGCACGCACGTGCCACCGCTACGGGGCGGCTGTGGTTGTGATGGCGTTTGACGAACAGGGACAGGCTACCACTGCGGACCATAAGATTCAGATTGCGGAGCGTGTGTACAAGATTTTGACGGAAGAAGTAGGAATGCATCCGTCGGATTTAATTTTTGATCCGAACATCCTGACTGTGGCCACGGGGATGGAGGAGCACAACGAGTATGCGGTGACCTATATTGAGGCCATCAAAGAGATTAAGAAGCGTTGCCCAGGAATGAAAATAAGTGGCGGTGTGAGCAATATCTCGTTTTCGTTCCGTGGAAATAACTATCTTCGGGAGGCAATGCACGCGGCGTTCCTGTACAGGGCCATCCAGGCGGGTATGGATATGGGCATTGTAAATGCCGGGCAGTTGATGTTGTATGAGGAAATTCCGAAAGATCTCCTGGAGCACGTGGAAGATGTACTGTTCAATCGGCGAGCAGACGCTACCGAGCGACTGGTAACGTTTGCGGATTCCGTAAAGACCCAGGGGAAGTCCAGGGAACGGGACGAGGCATGGCGGGAGGGGACGATAGAGGAGCGGTTGGGGCATGCCCTGTTGAAAGGGATTGGCGAGTATATGCTGGTGGATCTGGAAGAGGCATTGCAGAAGTACAGGCCTCTGGAGATTATTGAAGGTCCGTTGATGGACGGCATGAATGTTGTGGGGGACCTGTTTGGCGAGGGCAAAATGTTTTTGCCCCAGGTAGTGAAGACGGCTCGCGTGATGAATCTGGCCGTGGCGCACCTTCAGCCATTGATGGAAAAAGAAAAAGAGGAAGCCGGCGAGAAGTCAGTACCGCGCGGCAAGATTCTGATGGCGACTGTGAAGGGCGATGTTCACGATATTGGCAAGAATATTGTGGGTGTGGTGCTGGGGTGTAATAATTATGAGGTGATCGATCTGGGTGTGATGGTGCCTGCGGATAAGATTTTGAAGGCGGCCCGAGAAAAGGGCGTGGATATGATTGGGCTGAGTGGGTTGATTACACCATCGCTCAATGAAATGGTGCACGTGGCCGACGAGATGGAACGCCAGGGATTTGAGGTTCCGTTGCTGATTGGTGGGGCAACAACGAGCAACAAGCATACGGCAGTGAAGATTGCCCCGGCGTATTCTGGCCCCACGCTGCATGTGAAAGATGCCTCCCGCGCCACAGGCGTGATGGGTGCGTTGATGAGTGCGAAACAGAAAGAAGACCTGGTCAAAGATAATCGGGAGTTGCAGGCGCGGATGCAGACTGAATACGAAGATGGGAAGGACCAGCGACCCTTGATTTCGTACGCAGATGCGAAAGTGAGCGGGGTTGGAATTGATTGGGCGCCGGAACAGATTTCCACGCCGGAGTTCACTGGAGTCAAGTTGCTGAAAGATCTCTCGCTGGGTGAGATTGTGCCCTATATTGATTGGGGCCCGTTCTTCCACGTCTGGGAGATGCGGGGCGGGTATCC
>JAQCGA010000732.1 GCA_027619145.1 bacterium
GGGTAGCGCGGGTCTTGACTGTTCGGCGAGATTCTGTATATTATTTGTATCAGTTGTCATAGGTCGCCGGGGTAAATATTCAATTGTTGCCCTGTGGACCGCCCACCAAAAACCAGGGAGCGTACATGCTGAAGCGCCGTACGTGGAAAGAGGAGAAGAAAGAGAAAAACGCCGCAATCTGGAAACTGGTGGACCGGGCGAAGGGAGGGGAGAAGGAAGCCCAAACCATTCTTGCCGGCTCGCCTTATCATATGCGCGTATATTCGGAGAAAGAAATCGAGGATTTCCAGGATAAGCCGGGCAATTGATTGTTGCTCGAGGAACACCTGGACGGGCTGGTGGGTTTCTAAATCCTTCAGCTAATAAAAAACAACGGCACCTTTGTGGTGCCGTTGTTTTTTATTAGGATAGACCATTGAGAAGTTGGGCGTGAAGAATTACTTTTGAAGGTTTTGCATGCGATAGCGCCGGGGTGTTGTGCGCTCTGCTTTTTTAAATACTTTAAAAAAGTAGTCGCGGAAGTTGAAGCCGGCCCGGGTAGCGATTTCGTAGATGGGGAGGCGCGTTTGCCGCAGGAGCCGCTTGGCTGCGTTGAGCCGGGCACGCGTGAGGCAATCTACAAACCCGATACCCAGCTCGTTTTTGAACATCCGGCAGATGTGGCCTTCGGAGTATCCAAAGTCCCTGGAAAGATCGGAGAGCTTAAGATCCTGGGCACAGTTTTTTTCCACGTAGGCTTTCATGGACTGCGCCTGTTTGCGGACCTCAGACTTCTGTTTGCGTGGCATGGGGCCACCTCCTGAAAACGGACTCCCAGCAAGGGGTGGGATCGGAAGGATGTATAACCCATAACGCAGTGTTCATCAGAAATATAAAGGATTCACACCCGGTGCGCAACCGGTCTGGTAGTGTATCAAGTCTTTTGCAGCGCGCGCGTCGTCATTGCAAGAACCTGTTGTAGCGTAAACGGTTTTTCAAGGAAATAGACCCTCTTTCTGCGGTTGAGTTCCTCCCGAAGGGCTTCGTTGAGGTACGCAGAGATTACAAGAATGGGCGTATCGGTTTCTGTTCGAATTACGGATACAGTGTCAACACCGTCCATATTCGCCATGGCCATGTCCATTGTAATCAGGTCGTAGCGCTTTAGGCCGATCTTTTGCAGGGCTTCTTCGCCGTTTGCAGCAATCTCTGTCTTGTATCCGGCGCTGTTTAACATGGCACGAAGTGCTTCGCGGATTCCTAGATCATCGTCAACAACCAATATGGACCGGCTCATGCAAGGCCCCATTCAGCATTGAAATTTCATTATTTGGGTATAAAACTAATGTACGGTTCAAGGTGGTAAGAATCAAGGGGTTTCAGCATTCTTTCTGCGTGGAAGATTTTCTTGTGTGGGCGTGGGGCAGTTTTTCACAAAGAAAAGAGTTCGTGCGTCAGGTGAATGCCGCGTACATAAATGAGTTGACATCGCCCGTAAAATCCTCTAATATTGAAATTACAACACTCTATTTTTAAACAGGTTTCTGTCCTGTAAGATCGCCGTAAGGATGCCGCTATGCTATTCAGTTCACTTTTCAAGAGCGACAAACAGATTTCTGTGTCGAAGGGGCGTAAGCGCAATCTCACGATCCGGGATGTCGTAGCGAACCTGGATAAGCTCGAGCTCACGACGGCGAATTGTACCTTGATCCGGGACAGCGCGGGGAACGCAAAAATTGAGGACTACGGCCAGGTAGATATATACCGGGTTCGAGACGAAAAGGTTTTTATATTCGAGAACGGCTTCGCAATTACTGCCCCTACTGGCATGAAAATCAGAGAGGTGTCCGGGAATTCGGACCTGGCGCAGATTGTTGCGGAAGACGATACATTTGAACACGTTCCGCTAGCCGGTATGCATGCTGGCCCGAACGAAGAGGAAGAGAAAGCCGATTTAGACGGGGCTTTTGCCGATGGGGACGAAAATGTAGGTGGATTGGACGAATCTGATGCAAGCGATCATGAATCTGATGCAAACGATCATGAAGAGGAAGAAGAGGGTGTTGAGGAAGAGCAGCCCGAGGATGCCGTTCCTGCAGAGGCAGATGAGGAAGATGATCCCGCGCCCGACCCTGATGCGGTAGGCAAAGAATCGGCTCCGTCCAAACCTCGCACTGCTTCATCCAAAGATGCCTATTCAGATTCCCAATCCGAAAAGCGCGAATCACCGGAAGATCAAGATGCCGCATTTGGGTTGGGGGAAGTCATTCGGTTGCGTTTCTTTTTTAAGCGGATTCCGTTTGAAATTGATTGCCAGATCCTGGACCGATTTAACCCTGTTCGGTTCAAAAGCCGAGACCTCACACCCCGGTTCGGTGTAGGATACCATGTGCGTCCGCTGTCGGATGTGCGAAAACGAGACCAGCGGCGGTACGTGCGATATACTCACAAGCTTGGTTTTGGTCATTTACGGATAAGAAACGAGATCCAATTTGCTGTGTATGCCCATCGTACGGATCTTGAAATCCCAGAAAAAGGTGTGCTGAGCCAGAA
>JAQCGA010000733.1 GCA_027619145.1 bacterium
TACCCCGCCTTTTTCACGGCCTGGGAAATCACTTCCAGCGCTTCCTCATTAGACCCCAGACTGGGCGCAAAACCGCCTTCGTCACCCACACCCGTGCTATATCCGGCTGCCTTTAACACCGCACGAAGTGCGTGAAAAATTTCAGCCCCTGCACGCAAGGCATCCCGAAAACTTTTTGCGCCTACAGGCATCACCATAAATTCCTGCAAGTCCACACTGCTATCTGCGTGTGCGCCGCCATTCAGAATATTCATCATAGGAACCGGCAACCGGCACGCTGACGCGCCACCAATATATCGGTACAGCGGCATTCCGTACGCCTGGGCAGCCGCTTTTGCTGTGGCCAGAGAAACACCCAGAATTCCGTTGGCACCCAGCTTGCCTTTATTTTCCGTACCATCCAGTTCAATCATTCGCCGGTCCACACCCATCTGATCCGAAGGGTCCATACCTGCCACCGCCGGACCAATCGTTTTGTTCACGTTCAACACAGCCTTCTGCACGCCTTTGCCCAAATAACGCTTTGCATTCCCATCGCGGAGTTCCACGGCCTCGTGTTCGCCCGTAGATGCACCCGAAGGCACCGCCGCACGCCCTACCACGCCAGACGTCAAACGAACCTCAACCTCAACCGTCGGATTGCCTCGGGAATCTAGAATTTCGCGTGCATGTACCTGTTCAATCTGTGTCATAACCCCACACCTCCCTCAAAGGTCAATAGATGATAAAAAATTTGAACGGCCCCTCGCTCTTTTAACACGGCCTGTACACCCACAAACCCACCGGTCGAGCAAACGCATTGGAATATAGATACATTCATACAACCGGGCAAGCGGAATTCCCAGTTTATACCCCACCCAGCAGCAGCTTGCGCACCCTGCGCAGACGCCCCAGATCTTCTCGCAATTGCGCGGCCATAATCTGTGACAATCGATAGAGAATTTTGAACCCCAGCTTCGGATCCGTCTCAATCAAATCCATCAAGTCCGGCCGAAAGAAGCCCACCAGTTCGCTCGTTTCCGCAGCAACAATTGCCGTGGAGCGTGGCGAATCGTCCAGAAGCGAAAATTCTCCCAGCAATTCACCCGCCCCCAGGCGGCCCACCACCACAGGAGAACCGTCTTCCAACGTGCGCACCACATGTACACTGCCGGACTGGATCACAAACATTCCGGACCGGGGAACCCGGGGCCGCAATACGGATTCGCCGGGAATAAAATGCCGCCGATGTACAATGCGCGCCAACTTTTCCAGCTCTTTCCAGGACAGCATGTTAAAAAGAGGCAGTTCGCCCAGCATTTCCAGCAATACAGCATGGCGCTCTCTTCTGCGCCGTACCAGGCTGTGCCACTCAGGATCTTCCCGTTGCGCTGGAATCACCACTTCTTTCATGTGCCCAAATCTCCGCCCAGAATTATTGCACCACAATATCCGTAAAATAAACGCCCGTCACTGCGCCATTTTTCAGCTCCGCATTGATCCGCGTTTGAATCGATTTCCGTACTGCAGGTTTCTTCGGATCTCGAATTTCCTTCAGCGAATGGGTCTCCAATGCCTGCAAAATCATATCCCAGATCATATCATGCTTAATCTCCAGTTCCTCCAGCGCAGCATCTGAATCTACCTCCAGCGCAAAATCGACCTGGACCAGATTGTTGCCCCGAGCGGTTGCCAGGTTAATCACCATCTTCTTGATTTCTGTATAATATTTCGGTTTGACCCGCTCTGGCTTCTTCTCCTTCGGTTCTTCTTCTTCCTGGGCTGGTTGCTCGGGCGCAGGCACGGCCCAGTCCAGCAACAGGTACCCGCCCACCGCCTCCATGACCAGAATCATGACAATCAGCATGAGGTACCGCCCCGGCTTTGGCGAAGGACCAACCGGGACAACTTCACCTTGTTCTTCTGGCTCTTCTGCCATAATTCCTCTTCTGGTCTCAGACCTTGCCCCGGCCCGCCGCCAGGAACTTCTGAAGTTGTTGCTCGAGATGATCTTTCAAAACCGGGTCTTCCGGCTGGAGTGAAATCGCATATCGGATAATTTCAGCAGCCCGTTCGTACTCTGCCTTTTTATAATACAGTTCGGCCAGCGTATCCAGGTACGTGGGCGAATCCGGAGACAGCCGCAAAGCCCGCCGCGACAACCGGATCCCATCATCCAGATTCTCTCCCCAAATCGAATAGACCCAGGCCAGGTTGTTGATGCTGCTGTGGTCTTTGGGATTCAGCAAAATTGCCTGACGGTACGCCTCAACCGCCTCTTCATACTTCTCCTGCTCGTACAACACATTGCCCAGCATCGCCTGAACTCCGGCTCGCCCTGGCTCTGCGCTCAGCACCTTCTGGTATGCATGTTCGGCCTGTTCGTACTGCTTCAACCCCTGGTACAGATGACCCATCCGAAAATGTACCCAACCCGCATCCGGCCAGTACGCTACCGCCGTATCCAGCAGAGCCATCGCCGCATCTGGCCGGTCCTGCATCAGGTATAAATCTACCAGATCCTGATAAGGCGGCGCATAACTCGGCACC
>JAQCGA010000022.1 GCA_027619145.1 bacterium
GAAGAAGACGAGGTCGTCGTTTCGGAATTCGTCTCGTAGAAAGTTGCAGGCCTGGTAGTTGCGTACACCGCGCCATTTCCCGGTGCTGTTGGGGCGGTCGTTTTTGAGTTCATCAAAGCTGCATTCTTTGAGTTCGCATTTCATGAGCCAGTATTTCTTTGGCATGGGTCTCCTCGTAGTTGCGTACGTGGGTGCATGATATCAAGGTTGGGCACGGCAGCGCCGTGCCCTTACGTTTTCAGGTGTTTTTGGAGAGTTCTTTGAGCATTTTGGGCCAGGCTTCTTTTGCGTAGAAGCGGTGACCTTCGTTTCCGATGACGAGGTGGCAGCGGTCCGGTACGCCAGCGGCGGCGTAGATGGTTTTGAGGTGTTTGAAGGCTTTGCGGACGGCGGCTACCGGGAAGATGTCGTCGTCTTTTCCTGCGACGAGTACGACGGGTTTGGGTGCGAAGAGGCCCATGACGTCTGGCATTTCGGCGTATTTGAGGAGACCGGGGACGTAGTTGTCTGCGCAGTGGTAGATGGACATGATGGAGTCGCGGAAGGTGCAGAAGTAGCAGGAGGGCATGGCGTAGGCGATGCGCGGAAGCAGGGCGGCTGCGAAGAGGCTGATGGTGCCGCCGCCGGAGTTGCCCATGACGCCGATGCGTTTCATGTTGGCATCGCCGCGACTTTGGAGGTAGTCGATGCCGCGGTCCACATCGTAGACGCGTTCGCCCAGGAGGGTGCGGCCCAGCATGAGGGCGTGCATGGTAGCGTCGTGGCAACCGTGGGTGGAGATTTTTTTCTGGGTTTGCTCGCGGCGTTCACCGAAGGAGCGTTGTTCGATACACAGGGCGGCGATGCCTCGTTCCATGCAGCCGATGCCGAAGTTCCGGTCTCCTGCAACTTCAATGGGTTTGCTGTTGTCTTCGCGGTGTACGGCGATGGAGTTGTGGGCACCGGTGGAGTGGCCCTGGAGGCAGAGGAAGAAGGTGTAGGGTGGTTTTACACCTTTGGGGAGACAGACGAAGGCGGTGACGTCCGCATAGGGTTCGCTGGTGAAGATGATTTTTTCGATGGTTCCCAGCGGGTGGTTGCGCTTCCAGAGGGTTTCTGCGTTGAGGGGAACGCGGTCTGTGGGCATATCGCCTACGAGTTGGCGGACTTTGCGGCGGAGTTTTTGTTGCCAGGGTTTGACCTCGCCGCCGTTGAAGGCGAGTTGTTGGGGGAGGTTATCCATAAGGTGGCGGTGGTTGAGAGAAGGCGAGAGGTGGGGGTGTTTTCGTTTTGGCATGGGAGCCTCTACAGGGTTTGCTGTTGTGGGCGAAGGTGGTGGACGGAATCTGCGCGGAAAATCCCCCGCACAGCCCAGGGCGTTTCTCAGCTTTCCAGTTCTACTGCCCGGTCTTTCCACTTTTGATAGTTGGGCGAGAGGGTGAGGGCACCGTTGGGTTGTGGGACGAGTCTGCCGTTTTTACCCCGGGGGTCGCCGCGTTCTTCGTTGATTTGGGCGAGGCGACTGCGCCAGATGTCGATGCGATCTTGTTGTGCTGGGTCGGCGGCGAGGTCGTGGCATTCCAGGGGGTCGGCTTCGAGGTCGAAGAATTGTTCTTTGCCGGTATGGTGGAACCAGATGTATTTTTCGAGGCCGTCGGTGACGTATTGCATGCCGTGCTCTTTGTCGTAACAGGTGGTGTGTTCACCCTGGACACAGGTGCGCCATCCTTCGGTTTCTCCGCGAGCAAGGCGGAGCAGGCTTTGTCCGTCGCAGGAGTCCGGGATGGAGGCTCCGGCGGCGTCCAGGAGGGTGGGCATGATGTCGCGGAGTTCGATGGGTTGATTGAGCGTCTGATTGCGTGGGAGATCCCAGGTTGTGGGATACCGCATGAGGAAGGGGATGCGGGCGGAGCCTTCGTAGGCGTAGGTTTTTCGCCAGTGGTGATGGTCTCCCATCATGTCGCCGTGGTCCGAGGTGAAGAGGATGAGGGTGTTGGCGTAGGCTTTGGGGTCGTGGCGGCGGAGTTCGTAGAGGACGCGGCCGATCTGGTGGTCGATGAAGGTGATGTTGCCGTAGTAGCCTGCCCGGGCGCGATGGGTTTCTGCATCGGTGCGGTGTGCCCGGGGGGCGTTGACGTCGGCTACGGGTTTGTCGTAGGGCGCGGCCCAGTCTCCAACGGCGGCTTTGGGAATGTTGGGGTTGTTGATGTACATGTCGTAATAGGATTGCGGGGCGTCGTAGGGCGAGTGGGGCCGGGCGAAGGAGAGCCAGAGGAAGAAGGGTTTGACGGGGTCGCGTTGCTGGAGGAATTTGACGCCTTCGCTGGCAGTCCAGTGGGTGGGGTGGAGGTGTTCGGGTAAGTGGCTGGGCCGGGCCATCCAGGAGTTCCAGTCGATGCTGTGGTCCCGGTAGCCGTAGGCACCTTCTTTGTGTTCGTCGAACCAGGTGTGGTAGTCGCTTACGAAGTTGCCAGTGCGTCTTCCGCTTTCGTCCAGGACGAGGTTATGGAAGCCGTAGAGTTTGCGTTGTGGATGGAAGTGCATTTTGCCCACGGCCTGGGTGTGATGGCCAGCTTTTGAGAGTTCACCAGGTAACGTGGCAGGGAATTCGAGAGAGTCCCCACCGGTCATTGTGAGGCGGCCGTGGTTCCACTGGTCCATGCCGGTGAGGATGCCAGCCCGCGCCGGGGTGCAAGAAGGTACCGAGGTGTAGGCGTGGGGGAAGCGTGCGCCACCTTCGGCGAGTTCGTCCAGGTACGGGGTTTCCAGAACGGGGTGCCCGTCGCAACCGAGACAATCCCCGCGCTGCTGGTCTGTGGTAATGAGCAGGATGTTGGGTCGCTGTGTCATAGGGCAGCTCCGTTGTAAGGTTCTGGTTTTCGGGCCTGGGCGGTGAAGTGTTTCGTGTCTTTCGCGCTTCTTCGCCTTTTTTCGCGTTCCTGCCTTTTTTTATCCCCACACTTCTTTCATCAATCGAATCCAGTTTCCGGAGAGGATGTTTTTGACGTCTGTTTCTGAATACCCCCGATTTTCCAGGATGCCGGCCATGTTCTGGAGGTCTGCGATGGTGTTGAGATCTTTGGGGGCCTGTTCCTGCCCGAAGCCGCCGTCCAGGTCTGTGCCGATGCCGGCGTGATGTGCATTTCCGGCAAGCTGGCAGACGTGGTCGATGTGGTTGGCAACGGTTTCGAGGGTGGCTTTTGTGCGTTGTGCGAAGGGTGGGGTTTCCCGCTTCCAGTCCGGGTCAAGCATCCAGGCGTCGAAGGCTGAACCGATGACGCCGCCGCGTTCCACGATGGCGTTAATCATGTCGTCGGTGAGCTGGCGCTGGCCGGGGGTGAGGGCGCGGCAGTTGTGGTGGCTGGCGGCTACGGGGCCGTCGTACACGTCCAGGATTTCCCAGAAGGCCTGGTCTGTGGTGTGGGTAAGATCTACCACAATGCCGGCTTCTTTGAGGGCGTTGAGGAGGGGTTTGCCGCGTTCAAGGAGGCCGCCTTCGGTGCCGGTTCCGTGGCAGTAGCTGCTGACGCCGTAGTGGGAGATGCTGACCATGCGCAGGCCCAGGTCGTACCATTCGGGTACCTGATCCGGGTCCAGGATGGGGTCCGCACTTTCCATGGCCAGGATGAGACCAATGGGGGTGTCTGCGGCGGGATTTTCCCAGGCGGCGACGGTTTCGTCCAGGTCCTGGGTGTTGCGGATGAAACGGATGATGCCCTGGCGTTCCAGGGATTCGTAGTAGGCGTAGTGGCCGCGGCCCACGCCGTGGCACTGGGCCTGGCAGTACATGCCGGTTTTGGTCCAGTGGTCATTGGGGTCTATGCGGGACATGACGGTGCCGAAGACGATGCCCACGTGGCCTTTGTGGAGTTCCGGGAAGGTGACGGTGCAGCTTCCGAAGCTGCGCATGGTGGGTTCGGGATCTTCTACGCGGGTATTGGCCGCAGATTGGGTGAGGTCCCGGTTGATCTGGATGGCACTGAAGCCGAGGTCCAGGTGGCTGTCTACAATGAGGTAGGGTTTGTCTGGCATAAGAGGTCTCGTCAGCAAAGGGGTTGCATAGAAGGGGCACGGCATGCCGTGCTCTTACGGGAGATCTACGGGGATCAGCCGTTTTTCCAGGCGTTTTTGAAGAGGCGGATGAGGTTGCCGTGGCAGATTTTGTCGATGTCGTCTGCGCTGTATCCGTGGGCTTCCAGGATGGACGGGAAGCGCTGGAGGTCCGCTGCGGTGTTGTAGTCTGTGGGCGAGAGTTCCAGGCCAAAGCCGCCGTCCAGATCTGTGCCGAAGGCGACGTGGTCGCAGTTCCCGGTGAGCTGGCAGATGTGGTCGATGTGTTCTACGACGGCTTTCATAGGTCTTGTGGCTGTGGTGTAATACGTGGAGGGATCGTCCCAGTTCCATGTGGGGCTGAGCATTTGTTCGGCGAAGACCATACCGATGACGGCGTCTCGTTCCACAAGGGCTTTGATCTGGTCGTCTGTGAGGTGGCGTTGTCCGGGGACCAGGGCGCGGCAGTTGCAGTGGCTGGCGTGTACGGGGCCGTCCCAGTAGTCCAGGATTTCCCAGAAGGTAAGGTCGGCTGCGTGGGTGAGGTCCAGGATCATGCCGGCATCTTTGAGTGCGTCCATGAGCGGATAGGCCGGGGGATAAAGGCCGCCTACGGTGCCGGTGCCGTGGCCGTAGCTGTTGGCGCCGAAGTGGGTGAGGGAGACAGCGCGCAGGCCAGCGTCCCACCACTGTTGGACCTGGTCTGGGCCCAGAATAGGATCTGCGCTTTCGGCGGTGAGGATGAGGCCTACGGGTGTATCTTCTTTGGGATTTTCCCAGGATTTGACGCAGGCGTCCAGGTCTTTTGCGTTTTTGATGAAGGTGATTTGGCCTTCGCGCTCCAGGGCTTTGTAATAGTGCAGGTGGCTCTGGCCCCGGGCATAGGCGGTTCCCTGTGTGCGTACGGAGTTGTGCGAAGTTCCGGAGGGAACCTGCACACGGGCCATGATGGTGGAGAGCATGATGCCCACATGACCTTTGCGCATTTCCGGGAGGGTGACGGTGACGGTGTAGTTTTTGGCCTGCGGCCCCTGTCTGCGTTCCAGGGAGTCTTTGTGTTGTGAGATGCCACCCCGTATGGGGTCTTCTCGTTCGCGGAGAAGGTGTACGGCCTGGGTGAGGTCGCGCCGGTAGAAGAGGGCGTTGAAGGCCATGTCCAGGTGGCCGTCGATGATGAGGACCGGTTTGTCAGGCATGAATAGGCTCCGTGTAGGTGAGGTCAAGAATCAGTAACCAGAGAAAGAGAACAGGCTGATATCCCGATGTTCTGTGGGTTTTAAGGGTGACGGTGAAAAATTCAGGATGCGTAACGTACGATCCGGAAAGAAATCTGGCAAGGGGAATTTCCGCCTGCAGATTGTGAAATTCCGCTGAGGTATTCGCCGCTGGTCTTTGTCACCGTTTCACTTCGGTGTGCGACATTTAAGTCAAAAAGGAAGCTCCCGGCGACGAAGGTCTTGACTTGGGGGGCGAATACCAACATATTGCATCCACATATAAGTATCCGCTTACTTGATCACTCTTTCCCAGTCCAAATTATGTCCCTCAATCCTCTCTCGCCTTTCAGTCGTTATCTTCGTCCCTACCGCCGGGCCGTGGTCCTGGGTCTCGTGTTGCTTGTGGTGTCGCAGGGGATCTCGACCTTTATTCCAATGGTCCTCAAGTGGGCGATTGACACGGGTACGGCTGCGCTCAATCCGATGCCTGGCCGGGCAGGTTCCGGGGATGTTTTGTCGGAGCAAGGCCGCTTCGGAAACGACCGCGACCTGGCCCAAAAGGGGCCTGGTCTTTCGGCACCCGCGTTCCCGGCAAGGTCCCACATCCAGGACGACCGTACATTGCACGCCCCCCGGTGGGGCCTGCCTCCCTGGGAGACGATTACGGGTACCACCGCCGGGGATCTTACTTTCTATGCCCTGGTTGTGGCGCTGCTGTCGATTGCACAATGGGCTGTCTCTTTTGGCATGCGCTGGCAACTGGGTGCTACCTCTCGTTATGTAGAGCGCGATATCCGGGAGGCCTACGTGCGCCATATTGTACGCCTGCCTCTCTCTTTTTTCCACGAGCGGCGTGTGGGCGACTTGATGGCTCTTGCCACAAATGACGTGGAGGCGATTCAGCGATTTCTCTACGTTGCTTTCCGAATGACGCTGACCGGGCTCCTTACCTTCTTTATGAGCCTGGCGCTGATGTGTACGCTCGACTGGAAGCTCGCGTTGTTGTCGCTTGCGCCGATGCCGGTGATGGCGTTGGCCACCAGCGAAGTTGCGAAGCGGATACGCCCTGGATTCAAGAAAGTGCAGGAGCAGTTTGCTGCGCTGAGTACCTGCATCCACGAGAACCTGGAGGGTGTGCGGGTGGTGAAGGCGTTTGCCAATCGGGCCCGCGAGATCAGGCGCTTCCTGGAACTGAACGACCAGTACGTTGCCCGCAACCGTGCGTTGATCCACCTTCGGAGCATCTTCTTTCCGTCCACTTTCTTGCTGAATGGGGTGTCGATGGTGGTGATCCTGTGGCTGGGTGGGTTAAAGGTGCTCGACGGCACGCTCACGCTTGGTGCTTTTGTAGCGTTTAATACGTACCTGATCCGAATTGGCCGACCGATGATGATGCTTGGACGGATGGTGGATGAGCAGCAGCGTGCCACTGCTTCTCTGACCCGTATCGAGGCTATACTGGCGGAGCCGCCCCAGGCTTCGGAGGGGATCGTTCCGGAAGACTTCGGCGGAGAGATCGAATTCCGGAACGTCAGTTTCGCGTACGACGGACGCACGGTACTTCAAGATATTAATTTGAAAATTCCCAGCGGAAGTACGGTGGCTCTGGTCGGTCGCGTTGGGGCGGGTAAGTCTACCCTGGCCCGGCTTATTCCGAGGCTGATCCATCCTGATCAGGGGCAGATTTTGATTGACGGGACGCCGATCGAGTCGCTTTCATTGCAGGCGCTTCGAAGCATGATGGGCTACGTGCCGCAAGAAACGTTCCTATTTTCCGACACCATCCGGGAAAATGTGTCTTTGACCGTTTCTGGAAAGAACGGTACTGTGGAACGTGCGACGGACATCTCCCGGCTCGCCGCTGACCTGGAGCAGTTCCCGGAGGGTCTGGACACGATGGTCGGCGAGCGTGGGGTTACCCTTTCGGGCGGCCAGAAGCAGCGCACCGCTCTGGCGCGTGCGGTGATTCGGGAACCTCGCATTTTGATCCTGGATGACGCCATGTCCAGTGTGGACACACGAACGGAGGAGGAAATCCTTAGCGGTCTGAAAGGTGTGATGGCCAGCCGGACGACGATTCTGATTGCCCACCGGATTTCCACTGTGAAGGGCGCGGATCTCATTGTGGTTCTTGAAGAAGGGCGGATTGCCGAGCAGGGCACGCACGATGAACTGGTCGCCTGTGACGGTATTTACGCTGCGATGTACCGTCGGCAACACCTTTCCCAGGAGCTGGATACGTTATGAACTTTGGTGCATCCAAGGCGGCCTTCCGGGGGCCAGAAGAGGAAGGTGCCGCGCGGACCAAAGGGTTCGATGTGCGTTTGATGGGGCGGCTGCTGGAATATCTTCGTCCCTATAAGCGTTGGGTGGTCCTGACGTTTGTTGCGGTCCTTACCGCATCGCTTCTCCGGCAAGTAGGGCCTTATATCACGAAAATCGCCGTGGACGACTATATTATTCCCGGCGACCGTTCGGGCTTCGGATGGCTCATCTTCCTGTACATGGGCTCGCTGGTTCTCCAGTTTGTCATCGGCTACGCCCAGACCTGGGCGACGAGCATGGTTGGGCAGTGGGCGATGCGGGATGTGCGGATGGCCATCTTTAAGCACCTCCAGCGCCTGCCGTTGCGATTCTTCGACCGCACGTCCGTTGGTACCCTGATGGCGCGGAATACGAATGACGTGGATGCATTGAACGAGCTGTTCACGGACGGGGCCATCTCGTTCATTAGCGATGGGTTCACGGTTTTGACGATCATTGGTTTCATCTTTTTTATGGACGTGGAGCTTGGTCTGATTACGTGTGCTGCGCTGCCTGTGGCTACCGTGGTCACTTTCTGGCTCCAGAACCTTACGTTCCGTGCTTTCCGGGACGCCCGCACGCATTTTGGACAGTTCGCCGGTACCCTCCAGGAAACGCTTTCCGGGATGGAGATCGTGCAGATGTTCAACTGTGAGCAGCGGAACATCCGTCGGTTCGGCGAGGGGAACGATCTCTATAATGAGGCGCGTCTCCAGAGTACCTGGTACCACAGCGCCTACTTCCCGTTCATGGAGTTGTGCGGGGCTCTAATGATGGCTCTCGTGCTCTGGTACGGCGGGCACCAGGTGCTGGAAGGGCGGATTGAGTGGGGTGTGCTTGTTGCCATGCTCCAGTATGTGCCGAGGTTCTTCATGCCCATACGCAACATGGCCGAGCGCTACGGGGCGTTGCAGTCGGCTATGGCTTCCTCGGAGCGCGTGTTTGAGTTGCTGGATACAGAGCCAGAACACGAAGGAGGCACGTACAAGCCCGGGAACGTGCGCGGGGAGATCGAGTTCCAGGACGTATGGTTCTCTTACTCTCCTCCAACAGACAACGCAGAAAAAGCGACTCAGGACGCATCGGACCAGGTTCCAGATTGGGTGTTGCGGGGCGTGTCGTTCAAGGTTGAGCCCGGGCAAAGCATGGCAATTGTAGGGGCCACAGGCGCAGGAAAAAGTACGATCATTAATCTGGTGTGCCGGTTCTATCCCATCCAGAAGGGGCGTATTCTGGTGGATGGTGTGGATATCTGGGAGTGGGATGTGGAGGCTCTGCGCCGGTGTATTGGTGTGGTGCAGCAGAACGTGTTTCTTTTTGCTGGCGACATTGAGGAGAACATCAGCCTGGGTGTTTCTGGTGTTACACACGACCGCGTTCTCCAGGCCGCGCAGGACGTGAACGCGGACCGATTTATCGACAAGCTTCCCGACGGGTACCGCCAGCAGGTACAGGAGAGGGGTACATCTCTGTCGGTGGGACAGCGCCAACTCCTGTCTTTCGCCCGCGCTCTTGCCGCCGATCCTGATATCCTGGTGCTGGACGAGGCGACCTCCAACGTGGATACGGAAACCGAAATATGGATTCAGGAGGCCGTGGGGAAGCTGATGAAGGTTCGCACTTCGATTGTGATCGCGCACCGGCTGTCGACGATTCGGAACGCAGACAAGATCCTCGTTCTCCACCACGGCGAGGTTCGGGAGGAGGGCACCCACCAGGAGTTGCTGGAAAAGGGTGGCATCTACTCGAGGCTGCATGAGTTGCAGTATAGCGCCGAGGACTGAGCCCAACAGGCTGACCCGGTTCTGCTTTTTGCGTTCAAACGGGAATAACATTTTTCTTGCTTACCTGTGCTGTTCTTGTATCTTTAAGAATCTTGAGCCGCGTTTTGTATTTGTAAAACGTTCTACTTTTGCGGCTGGATTTTTCCAATAGATTGATTTTCAAATGTTAATGTCGGGGAGTGGCTCAGTCCGGTAGAGCACCTGCTTTGGGAGCAGGGGGCCGTGGGTTCGAATCCCGCCTCCCCGACCATATATAACAATGGGTTACATCGAAATGATGTGACCCTGTTTTTATTTTATCTAACCAGGCTCTGTCTATTTGGGGGATCGCTTTTAAATATAGTCTCCCCCAAAGTGGATTCTCCCCGTATTTTTTTCATTTACCAGTGCTAAAATGTGACCAGATCGGGCAAAAGGCCCGATTTTTTCTTGCCTGGGACACTGGTGGAACTATATTGGGATTTGAGGTGCTGAGTGTATTTCTACAATGTTAGGCCAGAAATCAACTTTATTTTGCTCACCTGGTCCATATGGAGGTACGACTTGGAATACGATGTTCTGATTCGCGGCGGTGAGGTGGTTGACCCGTCCCAGTCCCTGCGCGGGGTGCGCGATGTGGCGGTGAAGGACGGCCGCATTGCCGCTGTCGCCGGGCAGATCGACGGTGAGGCTCGTCACACGATCGACGCTCGCGATCTGCTGGTTGTGCCCGGTCTGATCGATCTGCATGTACATGTGTTCGAGCACTCCCCATTTGGCCTCGAACCCGATTCGCTGTGCCCTGCTGGTGGTGTGACGACGATGTTGGACACCGGGTCGGCGGGGTCGTTCAATTTTCACGGGTTCCGGCGTGACACGATCGACCGGGCCCGCACGCGCATTCTGGGGCTTGTGAATCTGTCGTGTATGGGTCTGTCGGCTGGTAATCTAGGAGAACTGCTCGATCCCCGCTACGCGGACCCGGATGGCGTCGTTAAGGTGATCGCCGAGCATCCGGGTGTGGCGGTGGGCGTGAAGATCCGCGCCGGAAAGCACTTGATTGGAGAGGGCGAACAGGGTTGGTCGCATCTGCGTCAGGCGATCCGAGCGGCGCGGGACTCCGGGACCTGGCTGATGATCCACATTGGCGAGTGCCCGATGACGATCCCCGAGATGCTTGGCGAGTTGGCCCCCGGCGACTGCATCACCCACTGCTTTAAGGCGGGCAGCACGCGGATTGTGGATGACAACCTGCGCGTGTTCGACGAGGTGCGGGCGGCGGCCGAGCGCGGTGTGGTATTCGACGTTGGCCACGGGTCGGGCAGCTTTTCGTGGGAAACGGTGGAGGCTTGTCTCGATCAGGGATTCGAGCCGACGACGATCAGCACCGACCTGCACACCTTCAACCTTCACGGCCCGGTGTACGACATGCCGACGACCATGAGCAAGTTCCTGATGCTCGGCGTGCCGCTGGAACGGGTTGTGAAGATGTCGACGACGACGCCGGCGAAGGTGCTTGGCCGTGACGACCTGGGCACGCTGCGCACTGGCTCTGTGGCCGACATTGCGGTCCTCGAGCGGCGCGAGGGGCGATTCGTGTTCGAGGACAGTTACAAACAGACGCGGGTGGCCGAGGAACTGCTGGTCGCGGCGGCCACGGTGCGAGGCGGCGTGATTGTGCCAGGTGGAGGCGGCCTGCGGATGCGGCGCCTGGAGGACGGCGGCGTAACGTGAAATTCGGAATCATCAACAAGGCAAAGCCGACCTCGACCAGGCCTTCTGGCTGGCCACGCACTACAACCTGGTGGCGGGTTGAACGATAACCGATGCCAAACAGGCCTTGATACCCAGGTCAAAACCGTCCACCAAACCAGGGCAACTTCAGGCATCGGTTTTCGTGTTTTTGCATTAGTAATTTTTCACTTTTACTTCCCACAGGTTTCTCAATGCCAAACATCCAGCTCCACCGTCGGCGCATCAACCGAAACACCTGGAAAGTTTTCCTCACCGAAAACGGCGAAGAAGCCAGCCGGCTCTGGGTTCATCTCAAAACGCTGCGTATCGGATCCGTCAACGTACGCATCGGCGGCATCGGCGGCGTAGGGACTCAACCCGAACACCGCCTGAAAGGGTATGCCAGTCTTGTGATGGACGAGTCCACCGTCCTGATGCAGGACTTAAATCTGGACATCGGTTTTCTCTTTGGCATTCGGGACTTTTACCACCGCTTTGGTTATGCCGTTGCGTTTTCCAGCCCCACACTCCAGGTCAAAATCGAAGATCTGTGCCGGGCAAAATCCATTGTCCCTACCCGTGTTATGAAAAAGGCAGATGGCCCACGGGTCGCCCGCCTCTACAACCATCTGAATACCCAACTCACCGCAACGGTAGTTCGCCCCCAAACCTGGTCCTACTTTGAATATGCTCCGGTCTTCCAAAAACCCGGCAGAGCTATTCTCACCCTGGGAAATAGAGGACAAATCTCCGGCTATACCGTCTTCGACACCCAGGATGATCGTTTTCTCGTCTCCGAAATTGGCGGCAACAACCACACGACCTTTGAAACACTTGCCACCCTATTGGGTCGCCGTGCCCGGCAAGCTGGCGTTGACACTGTTACCTTTCACCTTCCTGAAACCCATGCTTTTGTCGCCCACTGCGCCAGGTACGGTTGCCGGCTGGCCATTGAGCATCACCGCAATGCAGGCCCCATGGCCCGTATCATCCACCTGAAACCTCTCCTGGAAAAACTGGTGCCGGAATTCAATCGTCGCCTCGGCATGCAAGTTCACCCTCTACAAACATCGCTCACGCTCAAAACCGATATCGGATCGCTCGGATTAAAACTACAAGATTCATCTGTTGTCATCACACCGGGGCGCAGCAAAAAAGTTGTCGAACTGCCACAGCGGTTGCTCACACAACTTGTCTTCGGCTACCGGAGCGTTGCAGATATTCTGCACGATCCTGATGCAGGCATTTCGCCCGGAGCACAGCCCGCCCTGACGGCCCTCTTTCCCAAACAGCCTGCTTACATGTGGTGGTCCGACCGATTCTAAAGATCAGGAAGAAAAAATGACAAGACGAGTTCAATAAGGAAGTGCAACCCTTGGATAGGAAAGGACTTATTCTAAGGGTTCGTCTAAAAGTGATCTTTCGGTTTCCTGATCCCGGCCCTTCGATACGCAGGCATAGCCTGCTACTCAGGAACGCGGGAATTTCCGTCTATCCCGAGTAGCCCGAAGGGCGTATCGAGGGTAAGGCCCAACGCACGATCGACGCCCGCGATCTACTCGTCGTGCCCGGTCTGCGGATGGGGTGCCTGGAGGACGGCGGCGCAAACAGACTGGACCCCCGCTTTCGCGGGGGTGACAATGTCGTCCTGGCTTTTGAATCCGATACAGTATTTCTGAAATGGACTACTTAGAGGGGAACAAACAATGGATAACGTACGGGTCAGCTTTTTGGAGGGTCTTACAAAGCTCAGCCTCTGGTTTGTGGGCAAGCTTGTCCAGGAGGGGACGTCACCGTTTTCTGATGTATTGAACAGGCGTGTCAACATTTACAGGCATACGGATTTTTACGATGGCAAACAGCACCCTTCCAAGGAACCGGTCGGGAAGGCCTGGTATGCACTGGTAGATGAGCTGGAAGGGCTATTTGAGTCGAATTTTCTCGAGTTCGAGAATGCTGGTTTTCAGCTTCTCTGGCCACACATCGAAGCCCGCATTCAGCAATCTGATGAGGATCCCGCGGGCTCAACGGAAAGGCCATACGAATGTTGGACCAGCAACGTACGCGCCGCAGGAGTGGTCTGCGATAAGACGGGAGAAAATGTCCATCGACTCCCTTGTTCAATGGTTGAGATTCACATTGATAACGTCTATAAGCCGAAATCGCCGTTCAGCGAAATGAAGATTCCCTTCGCCGCTTCGTTGATCCGGCTTCTGGAAGACTCCCAACGCTCGTATCCGGATGTAAAGACCGTCCGCTGTGAAAGCTGGATGAATTCGAGTCCTGGATTCTCCCAGTTCTTTCCGCCCAGCTGGACCACGAACCCGGTGCCGATTGAGTGGATCAATTATGAGGTATCGCACTGGGGGCAATTTGAAGATCGCCGAGGCGATTTTCACCGTCCCAACGGAGAGCGTTTCCGAAGCACGGGGAAATTCCCGTTTCGATGTACGTCGTGCAGCAGTCCGATTGAGGAGGTGCTTCTGCATCTTCGAACACGTTTTCCTGAGGCGGTATAGTACAATCGATCGGTGTGAAATAGACCAGCGCTCAGTTGATCGCGTGGCCATATATAAAACGAGGGGTTATGGTTTTTATACCATACCCCTTTTTTATTGCGGTTACAGTATGGTTGCATAAATTGTCGTATTTGGTTGCCCAGGCTGGGAGGACACAGAGGCTGGAAGCTTTAAGGCATATCTCATACGTGTAAGGAGGAGACGATGGAAGGTTCCGAGAGGCGCGGGTCCTGGATGGAATACGATGTTATTGTAGAGAAAAATGTTTCGGTGCCTATGCGGGATGGAACCAATCTGGCGGCGGATCTCTATTTTCCGGCGAGGGATGGAAAGATTGTAGAGGGACGGTTTCCGGCGGTGATGGAGCGGACGCCGTACGATAAAGAGAATAAGGTGATCGATGGACGTTATTTTGCCCGGCGGGGGTATGTGGGGGTAATGCAGGATGTACGCGGCAGATACCAGTCTGAAGGGGAGTGGTACCCGTTTGCAAAAGAAGCGCCCGACGGGTACGATAGTGTGGAATGGGCGGCCTCTCAGCCGTGGTGCGACGGGAATGTGGGTACGATGGGAGGGTCGTATTGTGGGAGTGATCAGAGTGCGCTGGCCACGTTGAACCCTCCGCATCTGAAGGCGATGATTGTGGCTGTGGGCACGTCCAATTATCACACCAGTTCCATGCGGCAAAACGGGGCGCTGGAACTCCGGTTTATGGTGTATGCGTTTCGGATGGCCACGACCAGCCGGGAGGCGCTTGCAGATCCGACGTTGAAAGCGGCGCTGGAGGCGGATTTTGCGCGGATCAAGGAATGGCTTGCGCGAACTCCGTATAAAAAAGGATCGTCCGCGTTGCGCTTTTTGCCTTCGTACGAACAGTGGGTGCTGGACATCCTGGGCGAAGGGGATTTTAACGAGTACTGGCAGCAGCGGGGATATGCGATTGATCATTATTACGAGGAGCACGCGGATGTGCCTACGATTTATCTGGGCGGGTGGTACGATTCTTATGCCCGAGGCACGACCGCCAGTTATGTTGCGTTGTCGAAGATGAAGAGAAGCCCGCAGCATTTGTTGATGGGACCCTGGACGCACGGTGGGTGGGGGAGTTCGTTTGCGGGGGATGTGGATTTTGGTCCGGACTCGGTGATGGACGATTATGGCGGGTACAGGTTGCGCTGGTTCGACCGGTGGCTGAAGGGGATAAAGAATGGGGTGGATGGGGAGCAGCCGGTTCGATTTTTCACGATGGGCGGAGGGGACGGCCGGAAGGACCGCAATGGGCGATTGCGCCATCTGGGCAACTGGAAAGATGCCCCGGACTGGCCGCTGGCCGAAGCGGAGTGCACACCGTATTATATCCATTCGGATGGAAGGCTCGGTCCGCAGGTGCCCGGTGCATCCGGGCCTACCCGGTATACGTTTGACCCTCAAGATCCGGTGCCGACAATTGGGGGCAATCTCTCGGCGGCCAACGAGGTAATGGAGCCCGGTGCGTACGACCAGCGAGGGAGTCGCCAGGTGTACAGGTGCAACGATACGCTTCCTCTTGCAGCGCGAAACGATGTGCTGGTTTTCCAGACGCCGGAACTGGAAGCAGACGTTGAAGTGACCGGGCCGCTTAGCGTGAAGTTGTGGGCGCACTCCTCGGCGGTGGATACGGATTTTACGGTGAAGCTGATTGATGTGCATCCGCCCAATGTGGACTATCCGGACGGCTTCACGCAAAATCTGACGGACAGTATTATTCGCGGGCGGTACCGAAACAGTCGGGATGAGGCGGAATGGATGGAACCGGGAGAGATTTACGAGTTCGAGATTGTGATGTATCCGACCTCCAACGTGTTTGGGGTTGGCCACCGTATCCGCCTGGATGTTTCGAGCAGCAATTTCCCGCGTTTCGACATTAATCCGAATACGGGAGGACCGCTGGGGCGGGACCGGTGTTTTGAACGGGCGGAGA
>JAQCGA010000734.1 GCA_027619145.1 bacterium
GCTTTGCGGAGACCACATTAACATCTACCTGAAAATGGACAACGACCGGATTGAAGACATCTCGTTCCAGGGCACCGGTTGCGCCATTTCCAAAGCATCCGCCTCCTTGATGACGGACGCCCTCAAAGGAAAATCGCGGGCTGAAGCCAGCGCGCTTTTTGAAAAATTTCATGACATGGTCACCGGAGATCTTTCCAGTACGCCAGCAATCGAAAGCATAGGGAAACTCGCCGTATTCTCTGGCGTACGCGAATACCCGGCCCGAGTGAAATGCGCTACCCTGGCCTGGCATACGCTTCAGGCCGCCCTCAAAGGAACAGACACCGTAACCACAGAGTAATTGAAAGCAGGAGGTACAACGTGCTCCAGCGACTATTGAACCGCATTTACAAAAAAGACAAACAACAAGATGTCCCCGAAAAGCAGCCTTCAGAAACCAGCGATGCAGGACTCGAAACAATAAAAGATACGGATACTGCCAAACCTGGCAGCCAGCCAGAAGGCCAGGCCCCCCCGGTCTCCCCGGCACCCGCAGCAACCAACGAAGCAAAAGAACCCCCCGGGGAACTCGAAGGCAAAATCATCGACATTCTCCATACTGTCTACGACCCCGAGATCCCGGTAGACATTTACGAACTGGGCCTCATCTACGAAATCAAAGTCGACGAAGCGGGCATGGCCTTCATTACAATGACACTTACCGCTCCCAACTGCCCAGCAGCAGGCATCTTGCCCGGCGAAGTTGAGAGCAAAGCCCGGTCTGTGCAAGGAGTACACGACGTCAAACTGGACCTGGTCTTTGAACCGCCCTGGGACCCGAGCCGGATGTCCGAAGCCGCAAAACTCTCCCTGGGCATGATGTAGGAACCTCAGAGAACCGAACCCAACAGACAAGAAACCAGGTGTTCCCGGTCCCCTAATTTCAGTTCTTTGTGAAAGTCCCAATATGAAATTGAGCTCTCAAGAAGAATACGGCCTCCGTTGCCTCCTCCAGATTGGTCGCAATCAGGCCCGGACAGGCGAAGGCTTAACCATCGCCGAAATCAGCACTTTCGAAGGCCTCTCCAGCGCCAATGTGGCCAAGCTCATGCGCGTTTTACGCCTGGGCGGGTTTGTAGAAAGCGCCCGCGGACAGGCCGGCGGCTATCGGCTGGCAGTGCCGACCGAACAGATCTTTGTCGGCGAGGTACTTCTTGCGCTAGGTGGACGTCTCTTTAGCCCAGAATTTTGCGATGATCATTCCGGTGTTGAAACCCTCTGCACCCACTCGGTCGACTGCTCCATCCGGTCCCTCTGGAACAGTGTACAGTACGTCATAGACCGAATGCTCAATAAAATCACCCTCAAAGACCTCCTGGGTGATGAACAGGAAATGAGCGCCTGTTTTCAGAACATGGCGGATGAACTCATCCAGGTAGCCAGTTGATTCGAAACCGTGCTATCAAAGGATTCGTCTGTCCAGAATTTGACAAAACAGGCCTTCCAATGTACCTTTCGGGTGACCCGTTAGGAGTAATCTGTACGCACGGATCAATATTCGAGAAAAAATAGACCGCGAACACCCCTCACAATCCACTACCGACAGGCATAACCTCTTGCCGTGGCCGGACGCCTCATTCTGGAGGAAAACAGATGAACATCACCGTAACCGAAGCGGCCCAAAAAGAAATTGCGATCCTCATGGGAAAGCAAAAAACACCAATCCTTGGCGTGCGCGTTAAAGCCGATGCCGTTTCACCTCTACAGGCAAACTTCCGCATGGCCTTTGTCGCAGAAGGCCAGCAGAAGGACGATGACGAAATCATTTCTTTCGGCGATTTCAACATCTACGTGGACGCGGAAAGCGTCAACTATGCCCAGGACATTACGCTGGACTTCGTAGACAGCCTCATGGGCCGGGGTTTCAAGATCGAAAATCCCAACAAAGTACCCGCCCATCTCAAGGGCACGATCGCGGAGAAAATCCAGTCCATCATCGACGAGAAAATCAATCCTCACGTGGCATCCCACGGAGGCCACATTACGCTGATTGACGTGAAAGACAACAACGTCTTCCTGCGTTTCGGCGGCGGGTGCCAGGGGTGCGGAATGGCGGACGTCACATTAAAACAAGGCGTGGAAGTGCTCCTGAAAGAAGCCGTACCCGAAATCAACGAAGTCATGGACATCACAGACCACGCTGACGGCAAAAACCCCTACTACCAGGCAACTCAGTAAAACTTCGAATAGAAAAAAGGAAGCGTCGTAAATCTCGTTAGAGATCTACGACGCTTTTCTTATTTTTCAAAACGCCCGAACGGTCAGACACCCTCTTCTCCTGCCTCTTCCGCCTTCTTCTTATCCCACTTCTCCTTATACTCTTTCACTTTCTTCAAAATATCGGGAGCCAGGTTGAGCAGACCTTTCATGGATATATCCTGCTCTTCAACCCGCATCAATTGTGCCTTCCCGTCCCGGATCACAATAAACGCCACGGGTTCAACCGAGGCCCCGCCGCCCGTGCCA
>JAQCGA010000735.1 GCA_027619145.1 bacterium
AGCAAGGCCACCATTTCGCCGCAGCGTTTGAGCCGGGTGCGGGAGGCGCGGCTGAGCAGAGGCATGCGGTTGCGCGCGGCCAGGCGTAAGGGAATGAAGAACATGTTCAGTGCCGACGTGGTGTAGCTGGTGGTGCGTTCCTCGTAGCCGCCGTCCGGGAGGAAACTGTGTTCGGTGTGTTTTTCGATTACGGGGGCCGCTTGTTGTACGAGCCGGGCGACTTCGGGAAATTCGGGCAGCATGACGCCGAACAGAAAGGGGGAAGTGCCGCGTTCAAAAAGGTGATGGTTGGCCGGAACGTACGGACTGGTTTCGTAGGTGCGATATTGCAGGGCCGTAAACCAGAGAGAACGGATCAGGCGAAAGGCAGCTTCGGACGGAACCTGGGGTGTGAACAGGATGCCGCTGTAGAGACAGTCCATCCAGGAAAACCACCGGAAGGCCGTGGTCATGGTATCGTGTCCGTCCGAACGGGCCAGGACGGCGGTTTTCGGGTGGAAGTCATCGTCCACCACCAGGGGCCAGTCGGCCTGCCAGCGTTCCAGAAGGTACGTGAATTTTTCTGCGTAATCGGTCCTGCCGGTGTGCGCATAGGCAATGGCCAGATCGCGGAAGAAGTTGCCGCGTTTTAACGCGTAGGCGGTGGAGGCGAGCTGGCGCATTTCGGCGGTGCGCCATTTGAGATTTTTGCCGGAGTTAAATGCCAGGGCTTCGTTGTTGCCCCGGAGGAGGAAGCGGTTCCGAAGAAGCGAGTCGGCGCGGTGAAGCGCCCCTGTGTCCAGGCCGGGCCAGGCGGCGGGCACTTTTCCCCGGCATTTGGACCGCATGTCAAAGAACCACTTCGGGTTTGTCCTTGTGCGGAAATGTTCCACAGCCAGGCGCCGGGCTTCTTCCATGTTGCCGTTTTTCGCGGCATTGCGCATGGGCGTCAGGTCCCGGCGTTTGGGGTCCAGGGCCTGGAAGAAATCCTGGTCGGTGACGGCGCGTTCGTCGCGTGGGATTTTGGCCATAGGTTTCTTTCGGATTTACAGGGGCAGAGGGTAGGTTCGTTGCCAGTCTTTTTGACCGAACTCTGACCTGTTGTAGAGATGGTGCGGTGCAACGCGTTTGTCCGCGTGGGCTTCATGGATAGATTGCAGCATTTCAGTTGTGAGTGCCGTATCCAGGTGGTGGTACATTTCCTGGCAAGCAGGATCGTTGATGCGATTGTTCTGTTCGGTGGGATCGTCCTTCAGGTTGAAGAGCAGGATGTCTCCGGTTGTGTATTTGGTAAGTTTCCATTCGCCGTCAAAGATCATGCTGCCGTAAGCGAGGAAACCGAAGACGTATTCTCTGGGTTTGGCAACGGTGAGGCCGAGTTCAGGTAAGGGTATGGAGTCCATATACTGGGGGACGTCGCATCCGCCCAATTGGAGCAGGGTTGCGGTGATGTCTTCAATGCTGACGGGCGCGGTACAGGTGGTGCGTTCTGGCATTTCTGGATGTTGGATGATGAGGGGAACTTTGATGCTGGATTCGTAGAAGTCGCTTTTGCCAATGAGGCTTCGGTCACCCAGGTGGTCTCCGTGATCGCTGGCGAAGAGGATGATGGTGTTGTCCAGTTGTCCGGTTTCACGCAGGGTTTCGAGAATGGTTCCTACTTCATGGTCGATTTGTTTGACCAGAGCGGCATAGTGGGCACGAACTTTTTTCTTTTGTGCGGTGGTAAATTCGGTGTAGTCCACGCCGTTCCAGGGTAGTTTGTTGCTGTCGATGTGTTTTTGCCGGAGGACGGAGATGTGTACGGGTTCGTCGGGAATCGGTTCTGGCATGGTTTCCGGGTCGAATTCTTCCAGAAATTCAAGGTTGGGATCGTAGGGGCAGTGTGGGCCGGGAAAGCCGACCATCATGGCAAAGGGCTGATCCTTGTCGTATGCACGGATATAGTCGCAGGCTTCTTTGCCAACAAAGTGGTCCCAGGAGTATTCCCAGGGGATGCGGTTGACAATGGCACCTTTGTTTTCGTGGTAGCCTTCATGTTCGTCGCCGTGCAGTTTGCGGTACCCATGTTGTTTGAGGAAGTGGTGATAGTCGTCTTCAATGAGCAACCAGCGTTTGTCTTCGGAGATGACCCGGTCCTGAAATCCCAGGTGGATGTCCCAGGGGTAGAAGTGCATTTTGCCAATGGCGGCGGTGTGGTACCCGGCGTTGCAGAGGTGCTCGGGCCAGGTGTGAATACCGCAGGCGGCCAGGTCCGGCCGGAGGAACTGGTCGTTGGTGAGGACGCCGGTTTTGATGGGGTTCTGGCCGGTAAGGAGGGTGGCGCGAGCGGGTACGCAGATGGGTGCGGGTGTGCGCGTATTCTCATAGAGTACGCCGTGGTCGGCCAGGCTGTCGATGTGCGGCGTCTGGATGAAGTCTGCACCGTAACAACTCAGGAAATCCGCACGGAGCTGATCTGGCATGAGGAAGAGGAGGTTGGGTTTTTGGGGCATGGTGGGTTCCGTTTTTGAGAGATGGGGAA
>JAQCGA010000023.1 GCA_027619145.1 bacterium
ACCAGGTCCCTTCTTTAATCACCACCCCATGCCGTACCTCTGCACCCTTGTTCCGCTTCGGCGAATGAGCCTCAACGTGCATTTGTGCTTGCACATCCGCGTAAATCGACCCACCAAACCGTGCGTTCACAAACTGCATTCCATAACAAATACCCAGAACCGGAAGATCTCTTTCCCGTGCTCCTTCGTACGCCCATAAATCCGCTTGCGCCCGCTCCGGTGCAACCGGTGGCAGATCCTCCGGTAAATCGCCCACCATCCGATCCGTAATTCCGGGACCACCCGTAATCAACAACCCGTCCAAAAATTGCAACACGGGTGCCAATGAACTTCTGTCAGCTACCATAGGCAAAATCACCGGACTGCCACCGGCTTGCTCTACAGCCGCTACGTATGCGTGTCCTAGCACCTGACGAGAAATCTGCCCGTCGGAAGCATCCATGCTCGATGTAATGCCAATCACTGGCCTCGTCATTCAAACCTCCCTCAAAAATCCATCACCCTGGATTCTTCAGACGCCACCTTCACCAGGTCCAGCGCACGCATCACTTTCAGTACCTCTGAACCCGGTACAGGTGGCTCTTCCCCGGAACGTAAGGCTTCTACAAAACCACGCATTTGAACAACAAACGCATCTTCAACTTCCACAACCGATCAGATGATATTTTTGAACCCGCTTCTCAGGAAACCATCAACCGGATACCAACAACCAGCACCAATACCAGAATGGCCCGATTGAACCACAGGACAGATAATCTCCGGTTTAGCAGAATCCCTAAAAGAGTTCCCAGCGCCAGCAGCGGCGTTACCACTACCCCAACCCCTCCACCAAAACCCGCTTTCATTACGCCAATCAACAATCCGCCCAACGCCAGCACCACATCCTGGACGTCCAATAGACCCCCTACTTCAGGTTCACCAACACCAGCCCTACCGCAGCCACGGCCATGCCCACCTGGGTACGCCGCACAAACCGTTCGTGCCACACAGTAGCCGCAAACAGTGTATTCACCAACAAGCCACCGGCTGCCTGCACCGGAAATGCCACCACACCGGATACCTGTTCCAGTGCCACAAGAAAAGCAACAATACTCGTCACATTAAAGAACCCCATCTTCACCCCATCCCACATACCTGTTCTCTGTCTACGCCAGACAGGCGACACAAACGTCCCCAGCGCGCCCAATGCCGCCACCCCGTATAGCACCCCCATAAACGTTGTCCGCGCGTCTGGCACCTGGGACTCTACAAATCCCTTCGAAGCTACACTGGACATCCCTACACCCAGAATCAGCAAAAGTACCGTACGAATTTCTCTCCAGCCTATGGTTTCGTCCCGCGTAGCGTGCCGGGCACGCATACCAATCAGCGGAAGAGATACCAGACAGGCCAGAATCCCCAGCACCTGCAACAAGTTGGGGGTCTCTCCCCAATAAAAAATAGATGCCAACACAGGAATGACCACCGACAACCGCATAAACGCCGTGGCAATGGCCAGCCCGCTCAGTGCCATAGATGCGCACATCAGATAAAATGTGCCAATAAACGCAATCCCCTGCACCGTACCCCAGAATACCGTGGTGCCAGACAAAACCAGATTGCCCTGCACAGCGCTAATGCAAAAACAGCTCACGGACGCCAAAATGTAATTTGTAGCGCCCACCACCATCATATTGCGCCCACGTACCTGCGCTACGCGAATCACATGGAAAAATGCAACAGACAAAATCAGGTTAAGAACCAGCGCATACATCCGCCTACCACCCTTCTCCAGTCATCCCGGTCTTTCTCTCTTCAGAAAACCTGAAATCGAACCGTCCGTCATGGGAATCGCACAGCCCCAATATAACAAGCTCCATCGTAACGAAAAAGACAAAACTCAAGACGAATATGACGCCCCAAAAAAATGTGCACCGCCTAAATATGGCCCCGCCCTTGACACGCTGCGCGCCTGTGCCTATTTTCATTCAATAATACCATCCCACTTCTCTACCCGCACATAAAGAGGATTCTTATGCCCAACACGCTGGCCCTGCTCCATACCGCGCCTCTTCTGATAAACACCTTTAACGACCTCGGCAAAGAATTTGCCCCAGACATTCCTCTACAACACATCGTAGACGATAGCCTGTTGCAACAGGCCAGAGACGCGGGAGGCATCACGCCGGAACTAAACCGCCGCGTCTGCGACATGGTACTCCACGCAGTAGACAGCGGCGCGAACCTGGTCCTGTGTACCTGTTCCTCCATTGGCCCGTCCGCCGAAGTCGCCCGCCAACTCACCAGCCGCCCGGTACTGCGCATCGACCAGCCCATGGCCGAAGAAGCTGTCCGCACAGGCAACCGCATCGTGGTGGCTGCCACCCTTTCCAGTACCCTTGTTCCCACACGAGATATCGTGCTGGCCGCAGCCCAGAATGCAGGGCGCGAAGTCCAGGTGGTAGAACTCCTCTGTAAATCTGCCTGGGCCGAACTGGAAAAAGGCAATCCCGAAGGGTACCACAAAAAAATAGCGGAAGATCTTCAAGAATCCGCACGAGACGCAGACGTCATTGTTCTGGCTCAGGCCTCTATGGCGCATGCGGCGGGCCTCTGCCCTGACCTGGGAATCCCGGTCCTCACCAGCCCTCGCTCTGGCTTGCAGGCCGCCTTGGAAGCCTATCGGTCCACTCCTACCCTTCCATAAATTCGCCATCCAGCAGGGGCACCACGCACTGTGCCCAAAACCCATACAGGAATATCTAATGTCCGAAAACTGGAAAGAGTTGCTTAATTTCAAATGTACCTGTTGCGGAAATTGCTGCCGCGAGCCCATCGTCCTGGTAACAGGCGAGGACATCCGCCGCATTGTCAAACACACCAACCAGGACCCTGCGGATGTGGTGGATTTTTATAAACCCAGTGAAATCGCCTGGGGCAAAAAACAGCCCGGTTGGATCAACATGAAAAAAGGGCGCCGCATCATGGGCCTGCGCCGAACCGAGAACGGCTGCCAGTATCTTGGCGAAGACGAACGATGTACCATTTACGAGCATCGCCCGATTACCTGCCGCCGATATCCTTTCAACGTGGAACTGGACGAAGAAGGTGACATTCAATTGCTCAGCATTAGCGACTCGGTTGAATGCCCCTACGAACTGGACGGAGAAAATTCACTGAAGCAAATTCGAGCACTCTGCGACTGGGAAGAAAAAGAGGAGACGCCGTATAACGAATGCGTGGAGGCCTGGAACAAAAAGAAGAAGCCGGGCGGACGGAAAAAATTCCTCAAATTCCTGGGTTTTTAAAAAACAAAAGGCGCTACTTCCCCTCATCGTGGAAGCAGCGCCTACAGACGGTAAACAGAGGCCAGGATCAGGCTACAGCCTGCCCAACAAGTGCGTGTTCAACCGTCTCAATCAGGTGCGGCAGTTGAAACGGTTTCCCAATAAATCCGTCGAACTCCGCTGTTTTTTCCGGTGCAAACCGGTGTCCAGACATGGCCACAAAAGGCATCCCGAACCCACGCAAGCGAACCTCACGAAACAGTTCGTGCCCGTCCATTTCTGGCATGTCAATATCACTCAAAATCATCTCCGGCGTCTGCTGCATCAACAGAGCCAGCGCTTCCGCCCCTCCGGCAACCGCTGAAACCGTGTGTCCCTTCGCAACAAGTATCCGCTCCACTATCGAACGAACCATATCATCGTCATCCACAACAAGAAGATGAGGCATCGCGCTCCCCTCCTTAAAAAAAAGCCCGACTCGGGGGGACAGGCAAACAGACTACACCTTGGCCTGAGTAGATCCGGAGATCGCTTCTGGCGCTTCTGGGAAACGTTGGAAAGGGGAGATGTTGAACGGCAATATAGTAACGGAGACGTCGAAAAAGGCATAACCAGTTGGGGAAACCGGCCAATCGCCTCAGGAAGGGAATGTCCCGCGACAGTCTCTATTGTAGTATGATTGTACGGTCCAAAGATAAGCCTGGAGATTTTCCAGGTCAAGTAAAATGATATGTACCGCCTGAGAAAAAGATAGAATGCCTTGCCTGGCGGCCTTTTTTGATCCAGATTGTATCTGGAAGTAGACGTTTCAGACCCATCTCAGACTCATCCCCAGCTCGCCGCACCTTCCAGCTCACCCACCCGCTCTCCGGCAATCTTTTCGAAATATCCACTTTTCCTGTATGCCTCTATCGGATCCGGAGATAGCCCCATCTCCACGCGCACCCGCGCCAGGAGAGGCCGCACATCGGTCGTAAACGCCTCTTGCAGAATCATCTCTGACCGTACCGTATCTTCCTGCATCTGTGAATCCAGCAGGTCGGCCCGATCCACCAGCAACGAACGTGCGTACGCAGACTGAATGAACATCACGGTCTGAATCATCGCTTCCATCTTCGGCTTAATATTGTGGCTCTGATCCACCATATACGCAATATCTAAATTCCGCCCTCCTGCTTCAGCCGCTACAATCTCATTGTAGATCAAAAAAACCTCGTACGGATTTACAGACCCGGTCGTTACGTCGTCATCGGCATACTTCCGGTTATTAAAATGAAAACCGCCCAGCAGGCCTTCATCAATCAAAAATGCCACAATATGCTCAATATTGGTACTCAGCGGATGGTGCCCCAGATCCACCAGCACCTGCGCATTGGGCCCTGCATTCTTGCAGTAAAACGCCGCCATGCCCCAATCTGCAATATCGGTCAAATAAAAGCCTGGCTCAAAAAATTTATACTCGATCAGCATCCTGGCCCCATCTGGAAGCGCCTCGTGCACCTCGCCCAGACAGGCTTCAAACCAGTGTTTGCGCCGAATAAAATCTCCCTGTCCCGCGTAATTCGTCCCATCGGCAAACCACAGACTAAGCACCTTCGAATCCACCTTTTTCATAATCTCTGTACATTCGTACATATGCGCCATCGCCTGCTTCCGGATGTCCGCATTGCTGTTGGAAAAACTTCCCATCTTATATTGTGTACCCTGGAACACATTCGGGTTCACCGCCCCAATATGCACCCCCAGGTCTGCTGTCTCCTGCTTCAATGCGTCGAAATCTTCCACCAGATCCCAGGGAATATGAATGGCCACTCCCGGGCAAACGCCCGTCAACCTGTGCACCATGGCCGCATCCTGCAAGCGCTCGTGTAAATCTCGCGCCGCCCCCGGTTGCCTGAACACACCAAAGCGCGTCCCACTGTTCCCATACCCCCACGAAGGGGTCTCAATCTCCTGGGTCTTCAGCAGTTCCTTGACAGCCTCTACATCAATTCCTTTGCCAGCCAGCCGTTCCGCCAGCAGATCGTATTCCCGTTCCACCAGGTCGCTCATGGTTTTCCTCCTTAAAATTCACATCTGCATTTGATCCACACTGGTATTCTGTCAGCGAAACAGCGCTCGAAACCGACGCAACAGTCGGTATAGCCAGAACAGATCCCGCAGTAATGGAATAGAAAAAAAAGCCCCGTTTCGGTATTTGCAACCGATCTGCCACCGCGCCCGGTCCCGGTCCTCTGTCCGCGAGATTGATGCTCCATGTACCCGATAAAAAAACAGCGACTGCGCCACGTGCCGACCTTTTCCACCCTGGTTCAGGACCAGGTTCAACCATAAATCCCAATCCTGGTACCGCCGCAACGACCCGTCGAACCCGGGAAACGACCGGGAACGCACCAGAGAAGCCAGATCAATATAATTGGCACGCTTTAACCGGTCCGGATTGAACGGGCCCGAGCACCACACGCCCATGGCCTCCGGGTACCAGGAAACATCTCCCTCTGCAAAGTTGATTCGGTCGCAATACACGAAATCCAGTGTCTCATCTGCAGCCTCATATAGTGCCTCCAGGAATCCCGGCGCCATATAATTGTCCGCATCAAAAAAAACCACCCACTCGGCCGAAACCTTCGAAAACCCGAAATTCCTTGCTCGGTTTGCATTTCGGAAGTCAACCCGGTAGTATTGAACCTCCGGAAACTTCTCCACCACAGATGCGGTATCATCTGTACTCGCATCATCCACAACCAGCACCGTCTGAGGTGGCAACGTCTGAGAGACCACAGACCGAAGACAAGCCTCCAAATAACGGCCGTAATTATGCGCCGTAACAATCACCGCAATGTCTGCACTGTCTCCACAATCCATAGGAATACCTGACAAAACTCACATCAATCGGCGTAGAAATTCCACCTGATATTCCAAATTTCGAAGCCCATCTTCCCCGCTGACCGGTACTGCCCCTCCCTCTCCACGTACCACTCTTGCAAATGATTCAATCCATAAATGTAAAAAATCGTTGCAACGAATCACATCTTCGCCATGCTTGAGAAGTGCCCGATAAACGCCTTTTTCATCTGCATACCCTTCCCAGTCTACCAGAAAATCATTTACCCCAAACCGGCGCACCGGCGATCCTTCCGCAATATCCCTCAAAACCAGTTCTACGCGGCAATCTCCCTGCGGCCCAGTACACAAAAATTCAGCGCGGTTTCCACGCTCGGAAATCTCGAATGTCGCCCCGTCAAAATCAATTCGTCCTTCAGGTAAAAACCCAATGACCAGGCTCAACGGGTGAGGCCCTACATCCACCCAGATCTCTTCGCCCAGTTTCCGCCCCTTCCGCCCTTTCACTTCCATTTCCATATACAGAGTCTCTACCGGATCCCACGCCCCACGAACCTGCTCGTACAACTCACGGTACACCGGAATCGATGATGGATATTGCGCCGTAACCCCCATCAAACGGCCCGCCTGGGCCGCAGCATCAACCATCTCCCGCCCGTCCTGCAAAATCTCATCCAGCTCTTTGCTTTCGTCCCAACAAAGTGGCTTCTCACAAACCACGTGTGCTCCCGCCTGTAGCGCAGCCAGCACGTGTTCCCGGTGCATCGCGTACGGGCTGCTCACGTCCACAATGTCCGGTGTTACTTCTTTGAGCATCCGCTCCACATTTGTATAGGCCTGGCCATTGAACCCAAAATAGTTCGCCAGACGTTCCCGGGTACGTGCACACGAGGCTTCCGATGTGCCTGCGAACGCCACCACCTCGCAGCCCGAGAGATGGTACCACCGGGCATGGTGTTGGCCAATCCCGCCTGCGCCAATCACGGCAACACGAAGCGGTTTATTCATAGATCAACGCCCCCAAAGTTTAGAATTTGCACGTGTAGAGAATGACAACCACAATAAAATAGCCAGGCATCCCGAGGACTCCAACCGATTTTGCACGCGGGTTATCATTTTTATGAAAAACAAGACATTTTAGGTTGACAGGTCGAACCACTTTTTGTATTATATACACAACTTGTGTTTTATATATAAAACATTTGTTCTCTTCATAAAAACAGGAGAGGAATAAACGCGTCCCGTATTAGAGATATCCATCTATTTTTAAACATGCTACGCACAAAGGACCGGTAACCAGATTGAGCCTGCCAGCCCCTGGGTACCGGTCCCCAAGCCACGCTTTGCTGCGCGACCGTACGCTCAGAAGATAGACCTTCCCTTTGGGGTTGTCAACGCCTTCTTAGAGCGACCGGCAGCCTTTCCCGAAAGGAAGTCCCTATGTTCTGGTCTCCTAATGTTTTTATGTTTCTATCTCTTGTCGTTCTCGCTGTTCCCTGTCTGGCCGAAGAAAAAAGCCCACGCCCGGAACTACCCGGCGGCATCTACGACAAACCTTATATCCGACGGGTGGGAAACGGCACAGCAATTGGTGGATATATCGACCATGAATTTGAATGGGCCGAAGGCAAGAACAGCACCTTCGACCAGCATCGATTTATTCCTTTTATCTACGCTGCAATCACAGACCGGCTACACGTATCTGCCGAAATCGAATTTGAGCACGGTGGGCTCATTTCTGGAGGAGGAGGCACAGACGGCGAAATAAAACTTGAATACGCCGTCATGGACTTCAGCCTGCACGAAGCCTTTGCCTTCCGGGGCGGTGTTATTCTTTCTCCGCTGGGCGTCTTCAACCTCCTACACGACAGCCCGCTCAATGATCTTACAGAGCGACCCACAGTAAGCCGGCAACTCATTCCTTCTACCCTCAGTGAATCTGGAATGGGCTTCTTTGGCACCTTTTATCCTTCGGACCTTTCTGTAGCCACCTATGAAATCTATCTGGTGAACGGGTTCAACGACGGCGTGATCGACGGCAGCGGGCGCCTTCGTATCCGGGGCGGACGTGGAAGCCAAAAACAGGACAACAACAACAACAAAGCCTTGGTAGGCCGGTTTGGCATAAGTCCTCGGTTGGGTCTCAACCTGGGCGCATCACTCCACACGGGAGCCTACGACAATGCCGGAGACCATCGGCTCACCATTCTGGCTACAGACGCAAAATTTACGCGCGGGCCATTTGAAATTCAGGGCGAATATGCGCGGGCCTTCGCAAACCATGCGACCGGGGCCACAGCCGCAGAAACCCAGCAGGGCGCCTACGCGCAAACCAACCTCCACTTTGGGCACGACGCTCTCCTCAAAGGATCCATCTTCACCGGCGTGGCACGCTGGGACTGGGTGGACTACGACACCGACCAGACGGGCGACTCGGAAACTGGATTGACCCTGGGTCTCAACTTCCGCCCCGTTGAAGACGCCGTCTTCAAGCTGGACTACAACTTTACCTGGGCCACTCCATCCGGCGGCACGCGGGGCCCGGCTTCCGGCCGGTTCTTCTTCTCAGTCTCTACTTATTTTTAAAACAACTCGGACAATGCAATGCGCCCATTTCTTCTCTGTCTGTTTCTCTTGTTGGCTCTCTTGATTCCAGTCAACGCACAATCTCAGGACGAAAGCCCGGATGGTCCAGAGGCCATCACCGTATATTTGACCCCGGAGGAAGCGCTTCAGAAAGCATTTCCCAACGCAGACACCGTCTGGAGTGAAACCTGGATTCCCACTCCAGCAGAACGCAAACGCATCGAGCGCAAGCTCGGTTGGCGGCTCGACGAACCTGATTTCACCGTTTACCACGGCCTGGTCAACGGCCAGCCCGCCGGGTACGCGCTCATCACAGAACAGGTAGGCCTGTACAAACCCATCACATTCATTGTCAAAACAGACCCCAAAGGACACGTAGAATCCGTGTGGGTGATGGTCTACCGCGAGTCCCGCGGCGGTGAGGTCCGGCGACAGCGCTTTCTTTCCCAGTACCGGAAAAAAATGCTCGACAGCCCCATACGCATCAACCGCGATATAATTGGAATCACCGGCGCAACCCTCTCCGTACGTGCCCTCAATGCTGGAGTTAAAAAAGTTCTGGCAATCCTCCATGTTGCATATGTTCAAACAGAAACGAACGCTCAATGAACGGCCTCACAATGCCTGCATCCTTTGCCAAGCAACTGGATACCCCCCGTCGAAAATCAGAAAAACTGTCCCCATCTCGTCCCCTTTTGCGGCGTCGCCAGGAAACCTTTCGCAAACTCCATCGGTACCTGGGCGCGGGCATTGCACTCCTCCTCCTCTTGCTGGCCGGTTCCGGATTTCTGCTCAACCACCCAGAACTCCTGGATGCCCCTGCTGAAAAAACCCTCTCTCTGGCCGCCGATCCTCAAGATGCAGAACGCCTGCTCCGAGGCACTCGTTCCGGCCTGTATGCGTCTGAAGATGGCGGAAAATCCTGGCAGGAAGTCCCCATGCTTTTTGTCGCCGAACGCGCCGTAGACATCGCCTTTTCTCCCAGCAAACCCAAACACGTTTACGTGGTTCTGGAAGATATGGGCCTGATCCGTTCTCTCGACGGAGGTTTCGTATGGGAGCAAGTCCCCCTCGGGTTCGTCCCCCTGGCCGAAAGCGTCCGCCTTCAGCGCATCGCAATCCACAATAACGACCGGCTCTCCCTATGGACCTCAGGCGGACTACTGGTCAGCGAAGACGCTGGAAAAACCTGGGTGTCCACAGGCCACCGACCAAAACCCGGGTACGACCTTCACACCCTCGTCCACCAGATTCACACAGGATATTTTTTTGCGGCCTGGTTTCGGTACCTCTATGACGCAGCAGCCTGGGGACTCCTCGTACTCATCTGCACCGGATTCCTCATCTGGCGCAGGCGCAACGGGAAAACTCTACGTGCACAATAAGTATAGCCTCGTCCTCTTTTTGATAATGGTGGCCTCATCGGCCGCCGCAGAATCCCTCGAGCGCATCCAGTACATGATGGGCACCACAGCCCGCATCCAGGTATGGGCCGATTCTCTCTCCCAGGCCGAAGCAGCCATAGATGCCGCCTTTAAAGAAATGGCCGATGTAGATCGCTTGATGAGCACCTACCGGCCAGAAAGCCAAATCTCTCTTCTCAACCGCCAGGGCGCAACAGAATGGATCGAAGTCGATCCACGATTTCTCGAGGTGCTCCGCGCATCCATTCGCTTTGCAAACCTCACAGAAGGGGCGTTCGACCCCACGATTTTGCCGCTGATGTATCTGTGGGGCTTCCGGGGCAAAGCCCCTCCTGCAATTCCTCCACCAGAACAACTTCAGCAAACCCTCCAGCACGTAAACTACCGGCACATTCTCCTCCACCCACGCCGCAATCTTGTTCGCTTAAAACAACAAGGAGTCAACATCGATCTGGGCGGGATCGCAAAAGGCTACGCGCTTGACCGGGCGGCTACCTGTCTGAAATCGCAGGGCATTCGTACAGCCGCACTCGATCTGGGTGGCAACCTGCTCGCCTTCGGTTCACAGCCCAACACCGGAGCAGGCATCCAGGATCCACTGGTACCCGAAGGCCTCCTGGGTGTGCTGAATATACAGAACCTCTCTCTTGCCACCTCGGGCGGATACGAACGCTACGTACGCATCCAGAACCGACGCTATCCACACATCCTGGACCCGCGTACCGGACAGCCAGTGGACCCCATGCTCAGCGCAACCGCCGTCTCATCTACAGGCATCGAGGCCGATGCTCTCTCAACCGCTCTTTTTGTATTGGGACCCTGCAAAGCAGTCTCCCTCGTAGAACGCCTTGGAAACCTGGAAGCCATTCTCGCCTGGAAAGACCTCCACGGAGAAATCCACCTCTATGTCTCTCCGGGCCTTCGCAGGCACTTCATTGCGACACCCTCCTGGCAAACCCGCCTCACAGATCCCCTCCACTGACTCACTCAGCCAATTTCCTCGTTTATCTCTGGAGGATCTTGTTGGATTTCCACCTCCATTATGGTATACTTTAGTTTCTGGCAACTTACACAGAAAGCCCGCAACAGGAGAACATAGATATGCTTAATAAAAAAATACAGGCCGCTCTGAACAATCAGCTAAATTCCGAATTTTTTGCCGCGTACTATTACCTTTCCATGTCCACGTACTTCCACTCCATCAACCTGAACGGGTTTGCCGATTGGATGCGCACGCAGGCACAAGAAGAGATGACACACGGTATGAAAATTTACGACTTTATCAACGACCGCGAAGGGCAGGTTCAGCTCCAAAAAATTGACGCGCCCGACGCAACCTGGGACCATCCTCTTGCTGCATTTCAAGCTGCATATGAACACGAAAAAGAAGTCACCACTCAAATCTATAACCTGGTGGACCGCAGCCTGGAAGAACGCGACCACGCCACCAATACGTTCCTCCAGTGGTTTGTAACCGAACAGGTCGAAGAAGAATCCATGGCCAGTGATATTGTGAACAAACTCAAGCTCGTGGGTAATGACGGCAACGGGCTTTTCATCCTGGACCGCGATTTGGGCCTGCGCAGCGCCACCCCGGAACCCCAGGAGTAGACCGCCAGAACAAAAAAAATTACACACCGGAAGAAAAAAAGATCCACGATCCGCTGTTGACAAATCAAGATGCATACCTTATCTTGTTGTTTCATAAACCTTACGCTCATTAAGAGTGCGCGTATCTAGGGACTCCATTTAAACCGAAACGACGCATGCCTGACTTCAGTAGCATCATTGGGAATAGCTCGGCAATTCGCGAAATTACCAACGTGATTGAGCGGGTCATTCTAAACCGCGAGATTTCGGTTTTAATTTTTGGCGAAACGGGTACGGGCAAAGAGATCATTGCCAGAGCCATTCATGACAACAGCTCAACGGGCAATGAGCTATTTGTGGAAGTAAACTGTGCTGCCATTCCCGAGCACCTGCTAGAATCAGAACTCTTCGGCTACGAAAAAGGTGCCTATACAGGTGCAGACAGGACAAAACGTGGCCTCTTTGAATTGGCCGACGGTGGAACATTGCTCCTGGACGAAATCGGTTATATGAGCCTCGGCTTACAGGCCAAACTGCTCAAAGCGATTGAAGAAAAGACGTTCCGTAGGCTGGGTGGCGAAAAAGAGATCCAGGTCAAAGTTCGCATCATTGCCAGCACCAATGTAGATCTGGCCCGCGCAATGCAAGAACGTAAGTTTCGCGAAGATCTCTATTACCGCCTCAATGAAATTCAGATTACCCTCCCGCCTTTGCGAGATCGGGACGAAGATGTAATTCTCCTGGCAACTCATTTCATTGGCGAATTTGCCCGCCAGTACGGTTTGGGACAACGTATCCTGTCTGACACATCCAAAGAACTATTGCGTCAATACCACTGGCCCGGCAATGTGCGAGAATTACGAAACGCGATTAAACGCTCTATGATTATGAACGATGCTGAAACGCTTACCCCAGAAATGGTTCCCGTAAGCATCCGTTCTACCAACTCTCTTGCAACGCGTATTTGGAACAGCAAACAGCTGGTCATCGATGTTCCCAAAGGTGGGGTCTCGTTTGAAGAGGTAGAGCAGCAGCTCATTGCGCACACCCTCAGATCCACAGATTGGAATAAAAACCAGGCTGCTCGGATGCTCAAAATTTCGCGCCCGAGGCTATTGCGAAAAATCGAGAAGTACGAACTTGAACCCCAGCCAAAGGAGGTGTAACCGCGCCAGTCACTGTTTCAGTTGGCCCTTACCCCACATAGGGTCATTTTATTTTATCTTTCCCCTGATGTATTCCTCATCGGAAGCTCCACGTTGCAATAGCGCACGGTTGTCGCTCCCCACAGCGCCTGGAATGTAGAATTCCAGTTTCTATCGTGCGCAGTTCAAAATGCAAGAGGAGCTGTTCTTCCGAACGTATTTTTTCTCCCCGTACCTTTCTTCTCCCCTTTCCCCATCGGTTCTTTTACTTCTGTTAATCGGCGTTTTCGCCTTGTTCTGAGAACAGGGAAACGTCTTCAGAACGCCACATGGCACGGCCTTTGTCCGTGATTGCGGCCAGGTACATATTGTACTTTCCGCAACAATACGGCATCTCCAAAACGAATACCAGAGATATCCGGTTGGCCGTGTGAAACCGTCGGTTGGCCTACTTTTCGGGGGGAAAGCGATGCCTGCAGCCCTAACGAGTCGATCCCGCACAGATACTTCCAGTCGCAAACGATCTGCACTTGAACTCTATTTGAAAGACATTTCGTACAACAACCTGCTAACACCTCAAGAAGAAGTATCACTGACCAAGCGCATCCGTGCTGGAGACCGCAAGAGCCTGGAGCAAATGGTAGAATCGAACTTGCGGTTTGTGATTACCATTGCCAAAGAGTACCAGGGACGGGGGTTGCCCCTGGAAGATTTGATTGCAGAAGGCAATGTGGGCCTGGTTCGAGCCGTCACCCGGTACGACGAAACAGTGGGTGTTAAGTTTACGACCTATGCCGTCTGGTGGATCCGTCAAGGCATCCTTTCCGCCCTGGCCGAAAAGGCGCGCATGGTCCGGTTGCCCGTAAACAAAATCAAGCACCTTTGCAGGCTGGAGCGAGTGGCGTCCAACCTGAAACAGGAACTTGGCCGGGAGCCCAGCATCGATGAAATTGCACTGGGTGCAGAAATGCAACCGAAACAGGCCCAGGACCTGCTCAACGCATCCCGCTGGCACGTCTCGCTGGACATGCCGCTTGAAGAAGGTCCCGATACCTGTCTGCTTGAAATTCTGGAAGACAAGAACCAGGCCACCCCGGAAGCAGAAGTCATGGAACAATCCATGGCCGATGAGGTTCGCGCCGCCCTGGACACGCTCGCCCCCAGAGACTCGCTGGTACTGCGGCTCTACTTCGGGATCGACGGCAAAGAGTCTCTCACGCTTGAACAGATTGGCAACCAGCTCAGTCTCACAAAAGAGCGCGTCCGGCAAATCCGCGATAAAGCCCTGGCGGCCTTAAAGCATCCATCCCGTATGCGAAAGATTCGGGCTTACCTTACGGAGAACTAGAAATCGTGCCTTCCAATGAAGCAGGCTCCGTTCCGCCACACTTCAACATTACGGGCGTTCACCACATTACGCTGGTTGTTCGCAATTTGGACCAGGCCCGATCTTTTTATGAGAAGTTTTTGGGGCTCCGTCCAATGCCCAGGCCCGAATACGACTTCAATGGTTCCTGGTATCGCTGCGGGGATCTCGAAGTGCACCTTCTCGTGGCAGAAGAACATTCAGGACCTTCTCGGCGCCACATCGCCTTTGAGGTATCCGATTTCGACCAGGTCATCAAATCTTTAGACCGGGAATGGGTTCGTATTGTAGGCGGGCCAGGCACAAGAACCCACGACGGAACCCGGTTTGTGTTCTGCCAGGACCCGGATGGAAACCTCATAGAAATCACAGCTCCCGGGAAAAACCCCTCCCCCTGAGCCCCGGGCCTTAACAACATAAAAAGCGGGACCGTGTGTGGATTACACGGTCCCGCTTTTTGTATCCATCGTCTTTCGGCCTTTACGGCTTCCCCCTCAAAATGGGTTGCCGCGCCGCCGTTGCTTCATCCAGACGCCTCACCGGAGTATCGTGCGGTGCCTCGTGCAGCAGATCCGGATCTTTCTGCGCCTCTTCAGCAATACGAATCATCGCATCAATAAACTCGTCCAACTGCTCCAGGCTCTCGGTTTCTGTAGGCTCAATGAGCATGGCCTCAGGTGCCACGTTGGGCAGCGGGAAATAGATGGTAGGCGGATGGTGCCCGAAATCAATCAGCCGCTTGGCAATATCCAGTGCCGTCACTCCGTTTGCCCGCTTTTGCCGGGACGCAGAAAAAACCATCTCGTGCATGGGCTGTGCTTTTTTCGGGCGGTCGTAATACGGATCCAATTTCCGTGCAATATAGTTGGCATTCAGAACCGCCATTTCGCTTGTGCGACGCATCCCTTCTGAACCCAGCATACGCGCATACACATATGCTCGCAGTACCATTCCAAAATTTCCGTAAAAAGAACTCACTTTGCCAATCGACTCCGGCCGATCATGATCCAGCCGGAACCGGTCGCCATCGCGCACGACCACGGGTAGCGGCAAATACGGCAACAACCCTTCTTTCACGCCCACCGGCCCGGACCCCGGACCCCCACCACCGTGCGGCGTGGTAAATGTCTTGTGCAAGTTAATATGCACCACGTCAAACCCCATGTCTCCTGGCCGGCACTGGCCCAGAAACGCATTCAGATTTGCTCCGTCATA
>JAQCGA010000024.1 GCA_027619145.1 bacterium
GTCGCAGGGGATGTTGCTGGCGGCTTTGGGCGAGGGAGGACTGGCGCTGTTGCAGCCGGATTCGGAAGTACCAGACGGAGCGGAGGTCCGGTAACAAACATGTTGATTGATACGCATGCCCATTTGAATTTCCCGCAATTTGAGGAAGACCTGGATGCTGTACTGCAGAATGCGGTTTCGGCAGGGGTGACACAGATTGTAAACGTGGGCACCAATGTAAGCGTGAGCCGTGAAGCGGCTGTGCTTGCCCAGGTGAAGGAGAGAGTATTTGCAACGGCCGGTATTCACCCGCACGATGTGGAAGGGGTAGATGATGGCGCGGTGGATGAGATTGCCGGCCTGCTGGAACACGATCGTATGGTAGCTGTCGGCGAGACTGGGCTGGATTTTTTTCGAGATTATGCGCCGCACGATGTGCAGGAAAGCGTGTTCTTGCGGCATATCGAAATGTCGAAGCGGACGGGTCTTCCGCTGGTGGTACACAGCCGGGGCGCGGAAGACCGGGTACTGGAACTGCTTGAATCCGAAGGCAACGGAAAGGTGTGTGGTGTGTTGCATTGTTTTGGCGGAAATGCAGACCAGGCGCAGCGAGGGTTAGATTTGGGATTTTATCTGGGGTTTGGCGGAACGGTGACATTTAAGAATTCGTCTGCGTTGTCCGTTGCGCTGGGTGTACCGAACGACCGATTGCTACTGGAAACCGATTGTCCTTACCTGGCACCAGTACCGCACCGGGGCAAACGGAATGAGCCAGCTTACGTGCGAGATGTGGCGGTGTTTTTGGCCGAAAAGACGGGTGAGACACTGGCAGAGTTGTCCTTGCGGGCAACAAAAAATGCCTGTCGGCTTTTTCGCCTCCCGGATGTTTCATGAATTCCAAAGCGTTGGGTGCGCTCCGGGCGAAGAAGCGTTTCGGGCAGCACTTCCTGTCAGATGCAGGGGCAGTTTCCCAGATCGTGTCTGCGGCAAAGGTGGGTGCAGATGATTTTGTGGTAGAAATTGGTCCAGGCCGAGGGGCGCTTACAGGGTTGCTGCTGGAGCAGGCCCGCAAAGTGGTGGGCATTGAAGTGGACAGAGAATTATGTGCCTACTTGAATGAATATTTTGGAACAGCACTGGGTGTATTGAATCGGGATGTGCTGGAGGTAGACCTTGCGCAACTGGTTCGAGAAGAAGGCGCACAGCAGGCGGTACTGGTAGGAAACCTTCCGTATAATATTACAGGTGCAATCATACAGCAGATTCTGAGAGCGCGTTCGGTTTTCAGATGTGCGGTTGTGATGGTGCAGCGCGAAGTTGCTCGCCGAATCATGGCCAGTCCAGGCGGCAAAGAGTACGGACTTCTATCTATTTCTGTTCAATTACATACGCAGCCGGAGAAGTTGTTTGACCTGTCGCCTGGCCAGTTCAATCCGGTTCCCCAGGTGCATTCTTCGGTACTTCGATTTAATTTTGAGAAAAGCCCGGTGGCATCGGTTTCGGACGAGCAACTCTTTTTTAAAGTAATACGCGCGGCCTTCCAACAAAGACGCAAGATGCTCAAAAATACGCTGGCGTTTCTGGCCGGCGGTCCGGCGGGTGTGGCGCGGGTTTGCGCAGCGGCTGGCGTGGCTTCCCGGCTACGACCGGAAGCCGTTTCGATTGCGCAGTTCGAACAGATCTGCAGGGCGCTTTCTACGCTGCCTCCTGCTTCAGAAGCGTCCCAGTTGCAACAAGAAGGGGGGGCGATTGGCACGGCGTGAGTCTATTCTGGAGCGTCGAATTGAACCTCGGTGGGAATTCGCCCAGCGTCCCGAAGGCTGTGTGCAAGAAGCAATGAAGCAGGCACTGCGCATCCCTACTGTGATGGCGCGCATCTTGATCAACCGGGATATTCGGGAAGTATCCACTGCCAGAGAGTTTCTCTATCCATCTCTGGAGCACTTGATTGATCCCTTCCAGATGGCGGACATGCACCGGGCCGTGGAGCGGATTTGGAAGGCGGTAGATGCAAATGAATCTTTGATGATCCACGGAGATTACGACGTGGACGGGGTAACGGGCACCGCGTTACTGGTTCGTGCATTGCGGGCTCTTGGGCCCAATGTAAGTTTTTATATCCCCCACCGCTTGAAAGATGGCTATGGAATTTCGCGGGAAGCCATTGACGAATGCGTTTGCCGGGGTTGTACATTGCTGATTTCTGTGGATTGCGGAATTACTGCAATTGAAGAGACGGAGTATGCAAAGCAGGTCGGAGTGGACGTAATTATTACAGATCACCACCAGCCCGGGCCCCTGCCTGAAGCTGTGGCTGTTGTGAATCCGAAACGTCCGGATTGCGCGTATCCGTTCAAGGAGCTTTCCGGGGTAGCGCTGGCGTTCAAACTGGCGGATGCGTTGTATAAATACCGCGGGTTGGACCTGACTGAACTGTATAAGAATTTGGACCTGGTGGCTCTGGGCTGTGCGGCAGATATTGTGCCGCTTGTGGGAGAGAATCGGGTGCTGGTGACCTACGGGTTGGGTCAGATGCAGTGTACGGAAAATCTGGGTTTACAGGCGCTGTTGCGATACCTCAACTTGCAAGGACAACGTCTGGGTACGGGGCAACTGATTTTTGTGCTGGCTCCTCGCATTAATGCGCTGGGGCGAATGGGCAGTGCGCTGGATGCAGTGACCATGTTGACGACTTCGGATTTTGAAGAAGCCAAACGAATTGCAGAGGTTTTGGAACAACAAAATCGCAAGCGGCGTCAAATAGATGAACAGACATTGAACGAAGCGCTGAAGATGGTGGAGCGCGAGGTGGATCCGGAGAACGACCGGGCTGTGGTGCTGGCTTCAGATTCCTGGCACCCGGGTGTGATTGGAATTGTTGCATCCCGCATTGCGGAGAAAGTGCACCTGCCCACGATGCTTATTTCGGTGGATGGTGACCAGGGAAAAGGGTCTGCTCGGAGTATTCCGGGGTTCGATCTCTATGCGGCTCTTTCCCGTTGTCAGGGGCTTCTGTCTGCATTTGGCGGGCACAAATACGCAGCCGGCTTGACTGTGGCACGGGAGCGAATTGGGGCGTTGCGAGATGCGTTTCTAAAGGCTGCGCAAGAGATGCTTTCTCCTGAGGCCATGGTGCCGAAGCTGTATATTGACGATGAGATTTCTCTCAGCCAGATCGATATGCGGTTGGTCAATTTGTTGAAGCGGTTTGCTCCGTTCGGCCCACAGAATATGCGACCGTTGATGGCGTCTCGGGGTGTAGAGGTGGTGGGCGCACCGGAAATTGTAGGGCGTAACCACATCAAGTTCAAGGTTCGGCAGAACGTGAAGGTGCTGGACTGTATTGGGTTTAATCTGGGGCATTTGATGTATCGCCTGGCCCCGGGAGAAGCAAACCTGGATATTGCGTACGTGATTGAAGAAAACGAGTGGCGCGGCAAAAAAGGAATTCAGCTGCGTATCAAGGATCTGCGGTAGAGGTTCTGCCGCATTCACACTTCAGGTAGAAGGAAAATACGATGCCTCCGATGCCAAAGGCCGAGAAGATTTGGTTTAATGGGGAACTGGTGAATTGGGACGACGCCAAGATTCACGTGCTTTCCCACGTGGTGCATTATGGTTCCAGTGTGTTTGAGGGGATGCGGTGTTATACCACACCGAAGGGGGCGGCCTGTTTTCGCCTGACAGATCATGTTAGCCGGCTTTTCGATTCGGCGAAAATTTATCGAATGCCGCTTCCGTATTCCCGAGAAGAACTGGCGCAGGCGATTCTGGAGACGATCCGGGTGAATCAGTATGATTCGTGCTATGTGCGTCCAATCGCTTTTCGAGGCTATGGTGCATTGGGAGTGGATCCTTCGACCTGCCCGGTAGATGTGGTGGTGGCGGTTTGGAAGTGGGGGGCTTATCTGGGCGAAGAGGCGCTGGAGAACGGGGCTTCCGTGTGTGTTTCTTCCTGGAACCGGCCGGCGCCGAACACCATGCCCTCGCTGGCAAAGGTGGGTGCCAATTATATGAATTCCCAGTTGATCAAGATGGAAGCTATTGCAGATGGGTATGCCGAAGGGATTGCACTGGATACCCAGGGCTATGTGAGTGAAGCGAGTGGCGAGAATATTTTTATTGTGAAAAATGGAGCCATCTATACGCCATCCAGCGGATCGTCGATTTTACCGGGCATTACCCGGCACTCGGTAATTACCCTGGCGCGTGACCTGGGGTATACGATTACCCAGCGCCCCATTCCGAGGGAGTCGCTCTATATTGCCGATGAAGTCTTTTTCACCGGCAGTGCCGCAGAAATTACACCGATTACCAAAATCGACAAGATTGATATTGGCAACGGAAAGCGTGGCCCAGTGACGGAAGAAATGCAGAAAGCTTTTTTTGGCATTGTGAAAGGTGAGGCAGAGGACCGGCACAACTGGCTGACGTTTGTAAACAAATAAGCGAATCTCCGCATTGCTGCTTTTTCGATTGGGTGTGAAACAGATGAACAATAAAAAAGTTGCAGTACTTGGTGCCGGGAATATGGGTGGTGCACTGCTTTCGGGCATTGTGCGCTCGGGCTTGATTCCTCCGGAGCAAGTGACGGCCATCGATATTGACGAGGTGTTGCTGGAATCGCACCGGAAGAATCTGGGTGTGCACACCGTTCGGGATGTCAGCGCTGTTGTAGCAGAACAAGACGTCATCGTACTGGGTTTAAAACCACAGATCTGGAATGCGGTGGTGAAGCCATTCAAAGATCGGGTAAAGCCGCCTCAGATGATCCTTTCGATTATGGGTGGTGTGCGGACCGGAGCGATTGAAGCGGTCTTTGAAGGGGTGCCGGTGGTGCGTACTATGCCGAATATTCTGGCGCAGGTGGGTGGGGCAATTTCGGCGGTATGTGCAGGCAAACATGCAGAAGAAGAACACCTGAAAATGGCTGAGGCGATTCTGGGTTCGGTGGGTGAGACGGTACGGTTGGGCGAATACCAGTTGGATGCCGTGACGGGATTGTCTGGCAGTGGACCGGCATACGTGTATGCAATGATTGACGCCCTGGCAGACGGGGGTGTGAAGGTGGGGTTGCCCAAGAGTGTGGCGTTGAAGCTGGCGACGCATACGGTGTACGGGGCGGCAAAATCTCTCCTGGAAAGCGGAGAGCACCCGGCGGTGTTGAAGGACCGGGTTACGTCTCCGGGGGGTACAACAATTGCCGGGTTGCATGCGATGGAACAAGGCGGTTTCCGGGCGACGTTGATGGCAGCGGTGGAGGCTGCCACGCGACGGTCGGAAGAGTTGGGAGAATAAGAGATCCTCCAGCGGGTAACGGCAAGAGGTGTCGAAAAAGCGGACGGCGATTGACAATGATCAATCGTCCATTCATAGATGATTGGAAAATGTAGAGGATGGTCGGATGATTGCAATTGTGGATTATGGGATGGGCAACCTCCGGAGCGTACAAAAAGGATTCGAGCGGGTAGGTCACGAGGCAACGGTGACCGATCGGGCAGAAGACGTGGCGCGCGCAGAACGTGTGGTACTTCCCGGGGTAGGAGCATTTGGCGATGCGATGGAGAACCTGCGCCAGAGTGGGCTGGTAGATCCGATTGTGAAAGCGATTTCGGAAGGCCGGCCATTTCTGGGGATTTGTGTTGGGTTACAGCTTCTGTTTACCGAAAGCGAAGAGATGGGGCACCACCGGGGTCTGGATGTATTCCCCGGAGCGGTAAAGCGTTTTCCGGAAGGCGAACGGGTGCCACAGATTGGATGGAATCAGATCCACATCCAGAAGGAAGTGCCGCTGTTAGACGGGGTTCCAGACGATTCATTTTTCTTTTTTGTTCATTCTTATCATGTGCTTGCGCAAAACCCGGACGACTGTGTGGCTACGACGGAGTATGGGATCGAGTACACATCGATTGCGGGGCGGGACCGGGCGTACGGCATTCAATTTCACCCGGAAAAAAGTCAGGATTTGGGGTTGTTGATTTTGAAGAATTTCGCGGAGAAAGTGTAAGCTATTTGCGCAGAAGAGGAATCCAATGTTAGCAAAACGTATTATTCCCTGCCTGGACGTGAAAAATGGGCGCAACGTGCGCGGGGTAAAGTTCAGCGCAGACAAAGATGCGGGTGATCCGATTGAGCTGGCACGGCGCTATGACGAAGAAGGGGCAGATGAGCTGGTATTTTACGATATTACGGCGTCTGCAGAGAAGCGAGATATTGTAGCGGATCTGGTACGGCGGGTTTCGGAGGAAGTCTTCATCCCGTTCACTGTAGGGGGTGGGGTGCGTACATTTGAGGATATTCGGACGATCATTGAGAACGGTGCAGAGAAGGCCTCGATTAATTCTGCTGCGGTGAAAACGCCGGAAGTCATTACCCAGGGGGCCGAGAGTTTTGGGTCGCAGGCCATTGTGGGATCGATGGATGTGATTCGCCGTAAAGGTGGAGATTCCGATGATTTGTGGTGGGAGGTTGTGGTGAACGGTGGCCGGACGGCTACGGGTTACAATGCGCTGGAATGGGCAGAGGAACTGGTGGCGCGGGGTGCCGGTGAACTGGTGTTGAACAGCATTGACGCAGATGGGACAAAAGACGGGTACGATATTGAGCTGATGTGCGCAGTGGCCGAACTTGTAGATGTGCCCCTGGTGGCGTCCGGTGGTTCTGGTGGCCCGGAACACATGTACCGGGTGTTGACCGAAGGCAGAGCCAGTGCGGCTCTGGCAGCTTCTATTTTTCACTATAACCAGTATAGTATTCCCGAAGTAAAAACCTATCTTTCTGACCGAGGGGTGTGCGTTCGGCCCCGAGTGAAGGTAGCGCTATGAGCGCCGGTTTGGCAGATGACGAGCGACGACGTTTGTTTCAAGGGGTGCGGCGGGTTGTGGTGAAACTGGGTACAACGACTGTAACGTCTCGGGGAAATGGGTTAAACCGGAAGCTGATTGATCGTTTGGCCGGCGATGTGGCTCAGTTGCAGGCCCGGGGTATTCAGGTGGGCATTGTTTCATCTGGAGCCGTGGGTGCAGGAATGGGGCGGTTGAAGCTGAAGCAACGTCCGCGTCGGTTGCAGGATGTGCAGGCGACGGCTGCAGTAGGGCAGGGGCTGTTGATGAATGCCTACAAGCTGGCATTTCGCAAGTATGGAATTCCTGTGGGACAGGTGTTGCTCACCTCAGACGATCTGGATCACCGACGGCGGTACGTAAATGCCCGGAATACGCTGGAGGCCCTGTTCCGTTTCCAGGTTGTGCCGGTGATTAATGAAAACGATAGCGTCGCTGTAGAAGAGCTGAACCTGTCCGTAGGTGATAACGACCGTCTGTCCGCGCTGGTGTCGCATCTGGTAGATGCGGATCTGTTGATTATTCTAACGGATGTGGGTGGTCTGTACACGGATAACCCGTCCCGCAACAAGGACGCCCGGCTGATTTCTCGCGTGGAACAGATTACTCCTGAGTTGCTTGCTGGTGCCGGAGATGCGGGTAGTTCTGTAAGTCTGGGAGGGATGCGGTCTAAAGTGAGGGCCGCACAAAGTGTGACGCACGGTGGGCGGATGATGGTTATTGCGAGCGGACGTGAGACGGGTATCTGTGAGATTCTGGACGGCCGGGCAGTCGGCACGCTTTTTTTAGCGGGAAAGAATCGGCTTACGGACCGGAAGATGTGGATTGTGAATTCGCGCAAGCGGGGCGTTCTGGTGGTGGACGAAGGTGCGGCCGAGGCGATTGGGTTGCGCGAAAAAAGCTTGCTACCTTCTGGCATTCTTTCTACGGAAGGCGAGTTTGATGCAGGTGAACCGATTCTTGTACAGGATCGACGCGGCCGAGAGATTGCACATGGTATGGCGCGGTACAGTTCGGAGGACGTGCGCCGGATTTTGGGAAAGCGCACGGACGAAGTGGCTGCAATTCTGAACGTTCCTGCTGGTACGGCAGAGGTCATCCACCGGGATGACCTGGTGATTCTGTAGTTCAGGTACTGAAATCCGGAGTGTAGAACCCATGCGATTTTACAGGGGAAACCCCGAATTTTTATCTGTTCCACGGCGGCGGATGTTGCGCCTATTATGCGCAATGCCGGTGCTGGTTTTCGCATACCTGTTTGTGGCGGGAGATACCGGATTTTATCACATTTACTACAGGGATCGACAGATTGAGGCGTTCCGAGAAAAGCTGGAAGCGCGCCGACAAGAAAATCATCGTTTGGAACGAGAAACAACACTGTTGCGGGATGATTTAAGGACCATTGAGCAGATTGCGCGTGAACGCTACGGGATGGTGAAGAAAAACGAAATGGTTTATATGGTATATCCTTATTTGCCCGGAAAGGCACCTGCCCCATGATTTGCCGGACGGAAGGCCTGGTGCTTCGCGGGTACCGGATGAGTGAGAGCAGCAAGGTGGTGGTTCTGTACAGCCGGGAGTACGGAAAATTACGACTGGTGGCCAAGGGTGCACGCAGACCCAAGAGCAAGTTCGGCGCAAGCCTGGAAGCGATTACGTGGGGCAGCTATGTGTATTATACCCGAGAGAACCGGGAACTGCAGACGCTGAGCGAAGGCGATATTCTGCATTCGTTTGACGGGATCAAGCAGGGGTACCGGCGGTTGGCTTACGGCAGCGTCGTTTGCGACTTGTTGGATCATCTGACGGCGGACGAAGACAAGAATTTGCTGTTGTGTAGTGTGGTGCTGGATACCCTGCGCTGGATGGAGCGCGTGGCCGAAGATGCGCTGGAGCTTCCGTTGTGGTATTTTCAACTGAAAGCGGCATCGGCTTTGGGATACCGCCCGCATTTGAGCGGGTGTGTGCAGTGCGGCAAGCGTCTTTCTGGAGCACGCGTGGTGTTTAGTCCGGTCCTGGGAGGGACAAGTTGTAGCGGCTGCGCCACAACGGGGATGTCTGTTTCTATGGATACGGTGCGCTTCCTGGAACACCTCCAGGTGGGTCGCTCGGACCGAATTGATGAACACGGGTTTCAGGTTGTGAACCGAGTGGAAGGGCAAGGTTTGTTGCGTTCATTTATGAACCATCATGTTGAGGGCGGGCGGAAGGTGAACGCCCAGGACTTCCTGGACAAGATGCTGGCCGCCGAGCGGCCAGCGGCCGTCTACAGAGCCGGACAAGAGGAGGTGGGTTAGCCTGCCGCATTTCTGGAAGTTTCTCGGTCGCCGCGAAGAAGGCATGTATTCGATGCTGGTGGAGATTCCATTTTTCAAGGAGCTCAGTCGGCAGGAATTGCGTGAGATTGAGCGGATTCTGGAAATAAAAACCTTTGCGCCTCAGGAAAATATTTTTACGCAAGGTGCTCCGGGTATTGGTTTGTTCGTGGTCATGTCTGGCAGTGTAGAGGTTTTGCATGAAGACGAAGACGGCACTTTGTTGCGGCTGAGTGAAGTGGGACCGGGTGCGTTTTTTGGTGAAATGTCTTTGCTGGACGATGCACCCCGGACAGCCACTGCGGTGGCCGTAGAAGAGACGGAACTGGCCATTCTGTATCGGTCTGAATTGCTGGCGCTGGCAGAGCAGCAGGCCGGGTTGGGTGTGAAAATTGTGATGTATTTGTCGCAGGTATTGGCCGAGCGTTTGCGCAGGACCAACCGTTCGTTGAAGGATGTGCGGAGCGAACTGGAGGCCGCACAGCAAGAGAAAGAACCCGAAGCACAGAGCAGAGAGGCTCGAACATGAACGCGGCAAGCCCAGGCATGGGCGTTCCACAGGTTTTGAAGATGACGCTTATGCTGGTTCTCCTGGCAGTGGCTGTGTGGGTGTTATACATCATCCGTCAGACGTTGTTGCCATTCGGCATTGCGTTTGTGTTGGCCTATATCCTGTCTCCGCTGGTGGACCGGATGGAATCGCGCGGGCTCAAACGGATGGTAGGCGTGCTGGTGATTTATGCATCTATGGTGGCACTGATTGTTGTGCTTTCCGTCACGTTTATTCCTATTCTGGTAGATGGAATGGACGATATGAAAGTTCGGATTATGGGCGAACGAGCCGACTGGTCCTGTGCGGCGTTCAACGTGGGAGAACAAGAAATACACGTGGTCCGGGCAGAGAGCACGCACCCGGATTTTGCGGTGCCGGTTTTGCCGTTGACGTTAGGACCGGGTGCACGTGACACGCTGGGGGTTCAGTTCAGCCCGAGCAATGGCGAAGCCCGGGCAGCCCTGGTACGTTTGTATGGGTACATTGGAGATCAGGTGGAACGTGAGGTGTTGCTGGGCCGACTGTATTTGAGCGCCAACAGCAAAGGCCCTGTCCTGCCGGTTGTTTCCGGGCCAACAGAGACCGAACTTTCTGGAGCGGTGGCCTGGCCAGATTCCGTGTATCATTTTGGGCGGGTGGGCCCTGGGTTTCTGGCAGATTTGAAACAACAACTGCGCCTGCATCAGCCTGCCTGGCAAGAAACGGTTCCCATGCTGGAGGGAATAGATATTGCCGAAGAGGTTAGCCAGCGTACGCGGTTGTGGTTGACGGATATGCTAAAGAAAACACCGGCACTGGTGGGCAGTCTGATTTCAGGGATTACGCTGCTGGTAATTGTGCCCATTGTAAGTTTCTTTTTTTTGGGTGAAGGTCGAGCAATCAAACGTGCATTTATTGAAATCATTCCGAACCGCTATTTTGAAATGGTGTTGAATTTACTTTATCGGATCGATCTGCAATTGGGTGGGTACATTCGCGGTCTGGTCATGTCTGTCATTATTATTTCTTTGCTTTCCATTACTGGGCTGCGCCTGATTGGATTGCAAGATTATCTGGTTGTGGGCACGCTTGCCGGTGTATCGAATGTGATCCCTTATCTGGGGCCCATCATTGGGATTATTGCAGGTCTGGTAGCGGCGGTGTTGCAATACTCGGATATGAGTTCTGCCCTTCCCGTGGTGGGTGTTTTTCTGGTTGTGCAGATCGTGGACAATATTTTTGTTCAGCCCATTGTTGTGGGCCGAAGTGTGAACCTGCATCCACTGGTGGTCATTTTTGCGGTACTGGTAGGCAACCAGCTCTTCGGTGCGGTGGGAATGTTGCTGGCGGTTCCGTTTACGGCCGTCATGAAAGTTGCAGCACAGACGGTGTACGAGGGATTGCGTAGCTATTCGATTACATAAGAACGGAAGCATTTCTACGTATCAATTTGGGATTTATTGAACAAGGAGCAATAGAGCGGTATGAGCGAGAACGCTGTGTTGGCAAAGACGTACGACCCGAAGGAAGTGGAAGAAAAGTGGTACGGTTTCTGGAATGAGAACGGATATTTTCGTCCAGAGTTTCGGTCAAAAGGAAAGCCGTACTCTATTACGATTCCACCACCGAACGTAACCGGTGAATTGCACATGGGGCATGCACTCCAGCACACGATTCACGATACCGTGGTGCGGTGGCGTCGGATGGAAGGAGACCGGGTGCTGTGCCTTCCCGGTACGGACCATGCGGGGATTGCCACGCAGATGAAAGTGGAGCAACAACTCTACCGTGAGGAGAAGAAAGGCCGACACGACATTGGCCGTGAGGAGATGCTGAAGCGGATCTGGATCTGGAAGGAAAAGTACGGCAATACCATTTTGAAGCAGCTCCGGGAACTGGGGAGCAGTTACGACTGGTCGCGTGAGCGGTTTACCATGGATGAAGGATATGCCCGAGCCGTGCTGGAAGCTTTCGTGCGGTTTTACAAAAAGGGCTGGATTTACCGTGGAAAACGCATGGTGAACTGGTGCCCGCAGTGTGGTACTGTGATTTCAGATTTGGAAGTGGAGGAACATGAGCTGAATGGCCACTTGTGGCACATTCGGTACCCCGGCCTGAATGGTGGGCCGGACGTGGTGGTTGCAACCACACGGCCGGAGACGATGTTGGGTGACACGGGCGTAGCTGTGCACCCGAGTGATGAACGCTGGAAAGAGGGAGTTGGCAAGCAGGTGACCTTGCCGCTGGTGGGGCGGGCCATTCCGATTGTGGCAGACGAGTACGCGGACCCGGAGATGGGCAGTGGTGCGGTGAAGGTAACCCCGGCGCACGATCCAAATGACTACGAGGTGGGCCTTCGGCACGACCTGGCAGAGATTCAGGTGATTGGGTTCGACGGGCAGATGATGGAAGCGGCGGGAGAATTTGCGGGGATGGACCGGTATGCCTGCCGCAAGGCCGTGGTGAAACAACTGGAAGCGGCGGGCTTACTGGACCGCATTGAGGAATACCAGCATGCGGTGCCTCACCACGACAAGTGCGGCACCGTGATTGAACCCCTGCCGATGGAGCAGTGGTTTGTAGCGATGCGCGATTTGGCCGACCAGGCACTCCCGGCGCTCCGCGAAGAGAAGATTCAGTACGTTCCGGATCGCTTTCGGAAGTATTCCATAGAGTGGATGGAAAACATTCGGGACTGGTGTATTTCACGGCAAATCTGGTGGGGACACCGTATTCCGGTGTGGACGTGTGGAGATTGTGGTGAAGTGACCGTGGAGGTGGATGCACCGGATGTGTGCGGTGCCTGTAAAAGTGCGAACATTGAACAGGATCCGGATGTGTTAGATACCTGGTTCAGCTCCGCGCTGTGGCCGTTTGCTACGATGGGGTGGCCAGACAAAACAGAGGATCTGGAGGCCTTTCACCCTACGGATTTGATGATTACGGGCCGGGATATTCTCTACCTGTGGGTCGTGAGAATGGCGATGACCGCCATGGAATTTCTGGATGAAATCCCATTCAAGACGGTACTGGTGCATCCTACCGTGCAGACCCGGGACGGGCGGCGTATGAGTAAGTCTCTGGGGACGGGCATTGATCCGAGGGAATTGATCGAACGGTACGGAGCAGACGCGACCCGGCTTTCGTTGTTGTACCAGTGTGGGAGCTCGCAAGACATCCGGTTTGATGCCGAGGTGGTGGACAACGAATTACAGGACTCTCCCGTTACGGAGACGTGCCGGAATTTCTGTAACAAGATCTGGAATGCTTCTCGGTTTGCGCAGATGCACCTGGCGGAATGTGAATTGAGCGATGCCGAGCTGCTTGCGGCTCCAGAAAATCCAACGGACCTGGCAGATCGGTGGATTCTGAGTTTGTACAATCGAACCATACGAACCGTAACTGCGTCGTTGGAAACCTACCGGTTTGATGAGGCATCGCGGGCGCTGTACGAGTTTGTTTGGAATGCCTATTGTGACTGGTATTTGGAAATGGCCAAGGTGCGTCTCAATGGAAACGACCCGGAGGGGCGGCGTGCAGTACAATGTGTGCTGGTGCACGTGCTGGAAGGAATCTTGCGGATGTTGCACCCCATGATTCCGTTCATTTCTGAAGAGTTGTGGCAGCAGTTCCCTCACAAGGGCGAAGCGCTGATTGTTGCACCGTGGCCTTCCTGTGATGAGGAGCGGTTGGATGAGGCTGCCGAGCGTGAGATGGCCATGCTGCAAGAAGTGGTGGGTGCGGTTCGCAACATTCGGGGGACGATGGCTGTGCCGCCAGGGAAGCGTGCAGATTTGCTGATCAAAACAGAAACTGAACAGGCTTTACAGACATTGCAACACACCGAGTCTTACTTGCGTGAATTGGCGCGGGTGGCGGATCTTCAGATCGGGTCGGACCTTGCCCGGCCTGCGGCTTCTGCTTCGGCAGTCTTGAGCGAAATGGAACTGTATGTGCCGCTCAAAGGGGTGATTGATCTGGAAGTAGAGAAAAAGCGGTTGAACAAAGAAATGAGTGGCCTGGAGAAAGCACTGGCCGGTCTGAAAAAGAAGCTGGAGAACAAGGGATTTCTGGACAATGCTCCGGCCGATGTGGTGGAAAATGAGCGCCGCCGACAAACGGAGTATGGGAATACGCTGGCGCGATTGAAGGAAAACCTGAATGCACTGACAAGTTGACCACTGGCAGTTGTAAGTAAGACAAGCAAAGGCGGACGGATGGTTCAGCGTTATCTTTTGCGCATTGCGCTTTATTGCTCGATTTGTAGCCTGCTGTGTATAAGCTTTGCCGCAGGCGTTTTCTGGTATTTCAAAGATGGGCTGCCTTCTTTTGCGCAACTGGAGGAAGTCGAACCGGCCAGGACCACCAATATCTATTCTGCAGACGATGCGGTTTTGAAGCGTTTCTGGGTGGAAAACCGGGTGCCCATATCGTACGACCAGCTTCCTAAAGCTGCGATAGACGCTCTAATTTCTACGGAAGACCAGCACTTCTGGAGGCACTGGGGAGTGAGTCTGCCAGATATTTTTCGCGCGGTATTACGCAATATTGTGCGCGAAGGAAGCCTGAAAGGACATGGGGCCAGTACCATAACCCAGCAGCTTGCGCGCAACCTGTTTCTGGACCAGGAGCAGACCTGGAGCCGAAAAATAAAGGAGCAACTTGCTGCGGTGTTGCTGGAGCGGACATATACGAAACGTGAAATTATAGAGATGTATTTTAACAAGGTACTGTTTGGAAACAGTGCCTACGGGATCGAGTCTGCTGCTGAGCGGTTTTTTGGAAAACCTGCGCATGAGATGAGTATTGATGAATGTGCATTGCTGGTGGGCATTCTGAGAGGACCGTATTATTATTCGCCCATCAATCATCCCAGGCGCGCACGGGATCGGAGAGATTTTGTGTTGCGCAAGATGTACAGCGCCCGTACGATTTCTCGGGAGGAATACCAATCTGCACAGCGACGACCCATTATTTTAAAAAACCAGGAAGAAGAAACCGGGGATGCGCCCTATTTTACGGAGTATATCCGCAAGTATCTGGAAGAAAACCATGGATGGGGGGTGCTCTACAAGGATGGTGCCTCGGTGTATACCACGCTGGACAGCCGAGTGCAGCGTATTGCAGAAGAGACCCTGAAACGGCAATTGGACGAAGTCCAGCGAGACGTGGACGCAAGGCGCCGACGCAATCCACCAGATTCTACATTCTGGGCACGGCTGAAGACACGAGAAGATACAGTGGCTGCCACCGTGGTACAGGGGGCGCTGGTAGCGATAGACCCGCATACCGGGCACATCCTGGCTATGGTGGGTGGGAAGGATTTTAACAAGAGTAAGTTCAATCGGGCTGTACAGGCGTTGCGCCAGCCGGGTTCCGCATTCAAACCCTTTATTTATACAGCGGCGATTGATCAGAAGATTCCGCCTACCCAGCGGTTTCCGGATACGGCCGTGTCTATCCGCATGTCGGATGGCAGTTACTGGCAGCCGGAGAACTACGACCGAAAATTTTTGGGGTGGTTGACGATGCGCGAGGGGCTGGCGATGTCTCGCAACGTGATTACCACCAA
>JAQCGA010000025.1 GCA_027619145.1 bacterium
TCCGTCGGGTCAACGCCCACATCAAAAAGCGCAAAAATATGCCCCGGAACATCCACCACGGCAGTCGCAATACCCAGGTTCTCCAGTAGCGAACAGTACAGTACCGTGCAATCGTCACAGTCCCCCGTCCGGCGTCTCAACAATTCTCTCGGATACTGGATATTGTCAAACGGCCAATCCTCTCCCACCACCTGCGCGTATGGATTGTTTGAATCCACCTGATACTTGATGCCGTAGATTCTCAGCGCCTCGAAGACTGCGCCCGCCTGTAGAATGTTTCGATCCATACGCCGCATACGGGCATAGCTCGACACCTGGTGGGACACATGCCGTGCGAACGCCGCCACCTCCGGATCCCGGCTGGTCACAAACGCCGCCGCCCGCCCGATATCATCCCACAGCAACGCTCCCCTGCCATAAAGCACCAGCTTCCCACTCTGTTTGTCAGATCGTTTCCGGGTCTCCGTGGTGTACTCCACCTTCACTTCTACGACAATGGCAACATCTTTTGTCACGGCCAGTACCGCGTCTGAAAGCGACACCCGCAACGGAACCTCCTGGACTTTGCCACCCTTCCGCACAATCACCGTCTCCCGGTGCGACGCCTGCTCATACCCCGGCAGCGATACCGTCACCCGGCACTCCAGCGACTGATCCGACTTATTCTGCAACAAAATTTGTCCCACAACGGCATTCTGATAGGTTCTGTAATAAGATGCAAACAGATCTTGTCCCTCCACCCGAAGAATACGCACCGCTGAAGACGCCGGATCAAACGACGCTGTAAACCCGTAGCGTTGTGTTTGCCCCAACCCCCGCTTACCAGGTGAATGCGTAAAATCAAACCGGAACGCTTTGTAATTCACCCCCAGCCCAACGTTCAATTCCACGGGGTCCGATGTCCGCAAGTCCTTCTGAAACCCGCCGCGCAACACCAGCTCATCCCGTAGCCGATATTCCGTTCCAACATGGACCTTCCGGTCCACATCCACCGCCACCAGCAAATCTGGCCGGGCCTGCCACGCCGCTCCAGCTCGAACCATCAGCGGCAACAGCATGGCCGACCCACCATCTCGATACTGAACACCGCTCCCGGTCACATCGTGCACACCCACGCCCACCCGCAACCCCGGCCGCACAGAAACCAGTACACCCAGATCCATCCCCAACCCGGACCCCTTCCCCACCGACTGTCCATCCAGAGACATATCTGTTAGCAAAAACTTCAAACCCGCGCCCACAGACAAGCCAGGGAACAACCGTCGCGCAAACGCCACTTTGAGCACATCCCGGCTAAAACCCAGCTCCCCGTCCCCAAACCCGATATGTTGCCAGTCGATACCCACAGCCTGGTTCAGCGTAATTGGAAACGCATACACTGCATACGTCGTTCGGATACCTGTCCCGAACAGATCCGCATTCATAAAAGACACTTCGTGCTGCCGCAACAACTGCAGGCCCGCCGGGTTATAGAACATCGCATTTGCATCGTCTGCCACTCCCGTAAACGCCCCACCCAATGCCAGAGGCCTGGACCCCACAAACAGATTTCCGGCCGACTGGGCACACACGGACTGCCTGCCTCCAAACCAGACCAGAATCCATATCGACATCCAGGCAAAGCACCTCATGATCGCTGTTCCTCCTGGGGTTCTCGGCCCTTACTTTGCCTGGCCGCACCTACCGGTTCAACACCCCCACCGTCTGATTCGCCGCCCTCCCTTCAGCCTCAATCACCACCACGTAAACCCCATCCCGCACCGCCTTCCCATTCCGATCCCGCCCGTCCCATTGCACCGTATTCAACCCTTCGCTCATCCGCCGGGCCAGCACCACCTCCCGCACCAGATTTCCCGACACTCCGTAAACCCGTACATCCACACTCACCGCTGCGCCCAGCCTGAACGATATATCGCTCACACCCGGATACAGACTGCCGTTAGGAGAGATAATCCTCGGCTGGCATACCATCTCCGACACCTCGGGACTCCCTCCAGTCCCGGGCGCTTCAAATAACGCATAGGTACCCACCTTCTGAATTCCCACCGAAATCCTGCCCACCGTTGCATCCACCGTACCACCCAGCCTTACCCAGGCCCCTTCCAGAAGCTCGAACACCGCCAGGTCCGCTTCGACCATTCCAGCAACGGTAGCCAGATTGTACCCAATGGTCAGCGTGCTGCGTTTGTTGAACACCATCCCCTCCGGCCCCACACCATAAGCAATCCCCGTTGCTGTTGCGCCCGCAGGGGGGACGGGCAGCTCGCGCGCGGGCCTGAACACAATCTGCACCTGGACATCCGTAGCCAGACCGTTTGGCGGAACCATCAACAAAACCGTGCCCCCAACGGCCATCACATCCCCACCCTCCCGCGACTTCACATCCTCAAGTGCGGATACCACCCGCACCGGCACCTGGTGCTCGCTGGTATGGCCCAGTCGGTCCTCCGCCTGAACCCTCAGGATATAACGCCCAAACGGCTCCTGTAGCGCTGCCGTATCCCATGTACCAATCGCCGCATCCTCTATTCGGAAGCCTTCCGGATTGTCAACCTCTCGTCGATCAATCATCAGCCAAGAAGCCACCTTGCCGTCCTGCCCAACCCTCTCATAAGAGAGGGAAAACCGCACGAGATCAGGCTGCGCGGAAGCATCAAATACCGAGCCCTCAATTGTCACTTCTCCGCTTACAGCATCGTTTCGCCTGGGGCTGTTGATCACCACCGTTGGAGAAACCAGATCCACGGTAAACGTAACGAACGCCGCCGTCGGATCGACATTGCCGTTCCGGTCTTTTGCGCGCAGGTAAAACGACCACTCCCCGTTGCTCAGATCGATGTCCGTCAGTTCAAACCCGTTAACCTGCGCAAACGAAGACCAGTCTTCCTGTTCCGGTTGCACCCGCCCCGGCATCAGCGCAAACGAAATCGGCGGTCGGCGCTCGGACCCGATCTCGAACCCCCGGCCCTCAACAAAAATCCGGTTGCCGCCCAGAAACAAGGGCACCTGAATCACCGTCTGCACAAGAGGGATCTCCGGCCGTCTGAAAGAACTCGCGCCATTGCCCGTCCCGAACCACATTCTCCCATCGTCGGCCTGTAGAACAGACCATAGGGTATTGCTGGCCAGACCATCCACCACCCCAAACGCCTGCCAGAATGTCCCGTCAAACCGGATGGCCCCACTGCGTGTCGCAAACCACATCGCGCCATCTTGAGATTGAACAATACCGGCTACCCATAAGATGCTCAGACCCTCCACCTCCGGAAACGTCTCCCAGGTCTCACCGTCGTACCGGCTTATGCCGCCGCCCACCGTCCCAAACCACATCACACCGTCTCGCGCCTGAAAAATCGAAAGCACCGTATTGCTGCCCAGGCCGTTCGACGCCGCAAACGTTTCCCAGGTCTCACCATCATACCGGCTCACGCCGCCGCCGGAACCGGGCACTGTGAAATTGCCCGTTCCAAACCACATCGCACCGTCTCGCGCCTGAAAAATCGAAAGGATCTGGTTGTCGGCCAGGCCGTCCGACGCCGTAAACGTCTTCCAGGTCTCACCATCATACCGGCTCACACCACTGTCGAACGTCCCAAACCACATCGCACCATCTTGAGACTGAAGAAGGGCAAGCACATCGTTACCCGCCAGACCGTCCACCGTCGTAAACGTCTTCCAGGTCTCACCATCATACCGGCTCACACCCCGATCCGTTCCAAACCACATCGCACCGTCCTGCGCCTGGGTAATGGATTGCACGGTGCTGTTGGCCACCAGGCCCCACCCCGCTATGAAGATCTCTCGAACGTCTCTATCAACCCGGATTGCACCGCCGATGCTGTTGGGAAACGCGGACTGGGTTCCAAACCACAGGGCGCCGTCCCGAGCTTGAAAAATATCTCGCACAACATCTCCGGTCCCGGCTAGCACGTCGCCGAACTTGAGTGTCTCCCACCGGGCTACATCCAGCCGACTTACGCCGGCGCCACTTGTACCAAACCATACAGCTCCATCCAGGGTTTGGTACATGGAGATCACCGAATTGCTAACCAGACCATCTGCCTCTGTAAACGTCTCCCAGTTTGTTCCGTTGTACCGACTCACACCGCTCTCAAGCGTACCGACCCATATCGCCCCATCTCCGGATTGCATCACAGATACCACAATATTGCTGGCCAGGCCATCGGCTGCCGTAAATATCTCCCACTCTTCGCCGTCATACCGGCTCACTCCATACGGCGGGATCCCGAACCACATCGACCCGTCATCCGCAAGAATGCCGGACGTGATGAGGAAGATCGGCAGGTCGCCGGCCTTCGTAAACGTCTGCCACTTTTCGCCGTCATACCGGCTTACACCTCCATCGCCCGCCGCGCTTCTAGCCGTGACCCATATCGAGCCATCGGTGGCTTGAAAAATTGTCTCCACAATCCTTCCGGCCAGGCCATCGGCCTTCGTAAACGTCTGCCACTTTTCGCCGTCATACCGGCTCACACCTCCTTCGTACATCCCGAACCACATCGCCCCGTCTCGAGCCTGAAAAATGGCCAGCACACTGTTGTTTCCCAGGCCGTCCGCCACTGTAAACGTCTGCCACTTTTCGCCGTCATACCGGCTCACACCGGCCCCGGGACTGTTCCCCACACGATCTCCCGTTCCGAACCACATTGCCCCGTCGCGCGACTGGAACACGGCGCTCACCCGGTCTGCGGCCAGACCGTCCGCTGCCGTAAACGTTTGCCAGATCCCGTCATACCGGCTTACACCTCGCAGTGTTCCGAACCACATCGCGCCATCCTGAGCCTGGAAAATAGACAGGACAAAATCATCCGCCAGATTCTCCTGCGATGTATACGTCTGCCACTGCTGCGCCTGTACGTTTACAATCCCTGCGCAGGCAACGAAAAGCAAACACAAAAAAGCTCGATCGCAGGACGACCAGAACGACAACAGCAGGGCGCGATACTGCCATACGCACCACCGGCCCCTCATCCCGAAAAAGCAGATCAGAGGGTGCGAGCTATTCATACTTCTTAATCTCCAGTTCGTGTCCGTCTGGATCGCAAAAATACGTCGCCAGACCCTCCCCGAACGCCCCCTGATTCAAAGTGGGGCCCCGCTTCACCAAACCCTGTTCTTTCAACCGCACCAGCACACCGTCGTACGCCCCCTCGTCCAGGCAAAATGCCACATGATCTGTCCCCATCTTCATGGCCGGATTCACCGGCTGGTACTCCGGCCGGCAAAACAGCACCAACAGTGCCTCTCCCGCCCGGAACACCGCCTGCGAACCATCCTCCCGCTGACTCACCCATTCCAGTCCCACCACATCCCTGTAAAACGACACCGACCGTTCCAGATTCGTCACCCGCAGGCTCACATGGTCAAAAACAACCGCCATCGGCTCATTTCTCCTTCCAGACTTACAATCCGGTTTTCAGGATTGGATGAATCCTAAACCTCCAACCCTTCCTCGCCCGCATGAATCGACGCCAGTACCCACGGGTCATTCGTCTCCATCCGGAACGCCTTCACCTTCTGCCGCATTTCCTCAGCAATCTCCGCCAGGTCCGGATCATCAATCCGGTTCACTGCCTCCACCGGATCTTCTTCAATATCGAACAGCTCCTCCGCATCCTGGTGTAAAAACCGCTCGGTAGGCCGCTGTCCCATCATCGTGATCCCATCCTGCCGCACAGCCTGCCACGTAGGAGATGCCCACAAATCGCTCGGGAGCGGCGTGGTCAACTCCGGATAAAGGTTCCGCACATACTTATATTTTCGCCCCCGCAATACACGGTACGGGTAATAATTTGTCACCTCGTGAAACGAATGAGAGAAAAACGTCTCGTCCCATCCCTCCGGGTGCACCTCATCCAGAACGGAAATCAGCGATCGCTCCGGAATCCCCTCCGGCAGATCCACTCCGCACCATTCCAACACCGTGGGCAGAATACTGCACCAATTCACCAGCGCATCGCACACCACCGCTTTCGCATTGGGCCGCACCACAATCAGCGGACACTGATGGCCGGAATCGAACGAAGACCCTTTCGCCCCCGGAAATGGCATCCCATGATCGCTCATCACCACAATCAACGTATCCTCCGCCCGGCCCGCCGCTTCCAGCGCCCGCACCGCCATTCCAATACCCTGGTCCAGTCGTGAAATCGCACGATAGTATTCTGCCAGTTCCTGCCTCGCCGCCGGGTGATCCGGCAAAAATGGCGGCACCGGCACCTCCTCCGGTGTATAGATCACCTCCTCCACCCCTGGGTACGTCCCCTGATTCCCAAAATCCCGGTGCGGATCGCTAAACCCCACATGTAAATAAAACGGCCGATCTCCCGCGTGTTCAAAAAACTCCGTCACCTTCTCCGCAATTCCCTGCACATTCCGCCCTCCACCCTGCACGCGCTGTCCGTCAAACGTCCACGGATACACTTCTTCCGGCTGCACGTGCAACTTTCCCACAATCCCTGTGGCAAACCCCGCAGCCCCCAGCGCCTTTGGAATAGACGGCATGGAGCGCTGCGTATGAAAATTGTGAATCGAATGTGAATGCCCATATTGTCCGTGCGTATGGCTATAATGCCCCGTCAACACACACGCACGACTCGCCGCACAAGATGGCGTCGTACAAAATGCCTGCGTAAACCGCGTCCCCCGTTCCGCCAGTGCATCCACATTCGGCATCTGGATCACCGGACTTCCATAACACCCCGCAATTGGACTCCAGTCATCCGCAATCAATAACATCACATTGCGATAAACAGGCATTAAAGTACCCCTCATAAATTGATGAATCCCAAAATCCCTACACGGCCCGATGTCCATCCACTGTCACCCCACAGATCACCGCTCGCCCATCCGGTACCGGTGCCGGGTATCCCTTTGGCCCCTTTGCACCCGGCTCCAGTTGCACCCAGCCTTCCACCACCCCAAAATCCCCTTCTGCCCGCGCCCCAAACCAGCCGGGGTGTTCCAGCATTGTCATCTCGAACACCTCTTCTGGCCCCCAAACTCCCATCGCTGCACCAATCCGCACTGCCTTTCGTTTCTCTATCGTCTCCGCCGTCACATGCCAGTAGTTCTGCATCTCTTTCTCGCTCGACAAACGATCTGTCTGACTCAAACTCAACCCGGTCGAACACGCCAGCCGCACGTCCAGCGTTGCGCCCTCCCGCCGGGAAACCACGCGCCCCTCGTCCAACTCCATCTCTTCAAGCGCGTGCAACATCCACTGGAACGAAGACGGGGCGGGAGCCTCCAGATCATCCAATAATAAAAATAACCCCGGTCGCAGAAACAAAACATGTCGCTCGAACCGCTTCAGCTTTCCCATATATGCAGGCGCAGCATCACCCACGACATAACTCCGCCCGTACAAATCCTCAATCCGCACAATCTTCCCTCTGTCCTTCCCCTCCTGCCCTTCACCGTTCACCAGCACACAATTGTTTGCCTTTGTAGACCCTGCCCACGGCGCATGCTCCGGCATCCCATAAAACGGCCCATCATATCCGTACGGAACCGCCAGCGCTTTCCCGCCCTGCAAAATCGCAAACGCATTCTGATCCACGTGAGGCGATGTCACATTCCCGTGCGGACTGCTTTTAAACAACAAAAACGTATCCTGGTCCGGGTTTTCCAGATCGCTATGCATCTCGGCCCATCCCTTTTCCTGGAATACGCTTACATTCGGATAATCTGTCGTCGTCATCCTGGGCAGTTCGAGAGAATCCTTCGCCTCAGTCAAAGATTCCACCCTTTTCCTCCTGCAGTCACAGCCCCAACGATCTGGCGAACAATCGCCTTGTGAGAACCGGGGGCTTCGTGTATTTTACTTTTCGGCCAGCGTGCCCAGCAAACCCCTTCGGAGGCGTTCGCTTCCTTTATTTTTGATCCACCACAGCGCGCAGACCATCAAAACAGCACCCGTCGCATCAAAAATTACATCGGTCCATATCCCCAGCCGATTCGGCACAAAACTCTGGTGAAATTCATCAGTTGCAGCATACAGAACAGTAAACACCACGCTCCAGATCAAACTGGAGCGAAACCGTTCCGGATCTACCCAAATAGAACGCATCCACAAAAAAGCAAGCAGCGCATATTCAGACAGATGTGCGGATTTACGCACAACATAATTCAGCGTACCGAACACCTCTTTTGTGGCATCGGCAGACATCTGGGAATTCAAAAAATTGCTCGAAATTAGAAAAATTAATCCCATCCAGACCACAAGCAGAATGCGCCAACCTCGCAGTGTCAATCCACCACCCCCAAAAATCGATTGTAGGAAGCCTTCAGAGTCAAATGAAAGATCGCCCATTCCCAGCAGACCGTCAAGCACAATCCCCGGCCTGTGAACGCCTGGGGCTATTTTCAAAACACACAGCAGCCGACAACGGTCTGATATCCAAATTGGGCCACCGGTCCCCAGCGATCTACGTCGTTTTTATTTCCCATCACTCAACCAGGGAGAGAACAAATGCAGGAGTACCAGAAAGAATTTGTTGAATTTCTCGTTCGCACCGGCGCACTGCGCTTTGGTGAATTCAAGCTCAAAAGCGGTAGACTTTCACCCTATTTTTTTAACGTTGGCCAGTTCAACCGAGGAGAAGATGTAGAACGCCTCGGCTATTATTACGCCTGTGCAGTCCGGGACATGGATGTGAACCCAACCATCATCTTCGGCCCTGCCTACAAAGGGATCCCACTCTGCATTGCCACAGCCATTGCCCTGCGCCAACACCTGGGCCTGGACGCCTACTACAGCTTTGACAGAAAAGAAATCAAAGACCACGGCGAAGGCGGCTGGTTGGTGGGCAAAGAGCCTGGAGAAAACGACCGCCTCGTCCTGGTAGACGACGTGATCACGGACGGTGCCACCAAAGTAGACATGATCGCCCGCCTCCGGGAAGCCACACCCGCAGAAATCTCCGGCCTGGTCATTGCCCTGGATCGCAAAGAAAAAAACGCAGAGGGCGGCAATTCCGTCGCCGCCCTCGAGACCTCTACTGGCGTCAAACTCCGCGCCATTATCACCATCTACGACATTTTAGAACACCTGCCCGGTCGCGAAATTGACGGAAAGGTACCCCTTACCAAAGACATCCAGAACCAGATTGAAACCTATCTCTCCCAACACGGCGTACCTAAATAGGATTTCCTGGAGTACATCCCAATCATCAATCCCAGCCATCCGACCGAACCTTTTCTTTCTTTGCGTCTTTGCGCCTTTGCGCGAGACCAAAAGAAATCCGCACCCAGGCCTGGAATCATCACCCCAGAGATGCTGCCACGGTTTCTACCTCGGCCCAGGTACGCACCCGGGTACACGCCGACGGCAATGTCTCACACTGGTTCCAGGGATGGTCGAACAGGCACACATGGATCTCTTGCGTCACCAGATCCAGCGCATTGTCCAGGTAATCCTCCAGAAACAGATCGAATCCTTCACGGGCCTCGGCCTTGCGACCTTCCCGGAAACGCACAGACGTGTACGGGAATCCCCGGCTGTCCAGCCACGCCTGTGTCACCTCACCCCAGCGGGACTCCGTTCGAGCCGTAATAAAGTGAACTTCGTGATTCCGGACAAACCGTTGCACCGCCTCCAGCGCACCCGGCATCACCGGCAGGGTTCGCATCAAATCCCGCCGGTCAATCTCCGCCTGAAGATGTGCCTCTACCTCGTCACTGTATCCGAACGTATCCTGGAACCGATACGACGTCATCTCTTCATAACACACCGGCCGCCCCAGCACTTCTGTAAGCACGGGCATAAACGCCGTCACAAAATCTGCTGTCACACCGTCAATATCAATCCCTATTTTCATTCATCGCTCCCACAATATCCCACAGCCGTTAACGCATACACCTGTGCCACCCGAACCAGCTCGTCCACCGGCACTTCTTCTTGTAGCGTATGGGCCCCCTTCGCATCAGGGCCGTGTGTCAGTGCCGGAATCCCTGCCCGGGCAGAAAACGTATTGCCGTCATCCACAAACGGCTTCCCCCCAAACGGAAGCACTCTTCCCGTTACCGCCTGGTGGGCCGCTTGAAGTGCCCCCACAGCCGGATCGTCTTCTTGAATCCGAACCGCCTCTCCCTGCACCGAAAAGGTGACTGAAATCTCCGTTCCGGTCTCCGCAGCCACCTCGTCCAGCAAGGCCCGGAATGCAGCCTCCACAGCCTCTGCCTGCCCGGGTGTCACCCAGCGTCTCGTACCCTTGATCTGACACATCACCGGAGCCTGGTTGTACATCTCACCCGAAGCAATCTGCCCCACAAAAACCGAATCGCTCCCCGAATGCGGGTCCGTAATCACCTCCAGCTCCTGAGCCAGCCCCCGGAGCCGACACACCAGTTCTGCCCCGGCACCCAGCACATCCGGCACACCCGGCCCCCGCAGCACCTCGTGCACCGGCTCTCCTTCTCGGCGAATCTCCACCTCAAAAATTCCCATTCCTCGCCCCGCAAGCGGCAGGTGGCTCGCCAGGTATTCCGGCAATAGAACCGCATCGCCCACAAACCCTTCATCAATCAGCGCCTGAACCTGTCGCCGGTCTCCCCAGGGTCCCTCGTGGTGGTCATGCGCCGTAAGCAACACCCCACCACCTGGCAGCGCATCTGTATCGCGCAACACACGAAGCGCTTCTACAAATGCTGCAATTCCACCCTTCATATCCGATGCCCCGGACCCGTACAGCATCCCGCTTTCCACACGCGGCGGCACAAACAGCAGGTGCACCGTATCCAGGTGTCCGTCAAACTGTATTACCCGCCCCGGCTTGCCCGTCTCAAACCGGACCGCTACCGCAGGCGCTTCGGGCCAGTTTGCCACCGGACGCGCTACCTGAAATCCATCTTGCTCCAGAATTTCCGCCAACCGATCTGCCACGGCCCCTGCACTACGCGTGGGACTGGGCACCCCAATCAACGAAATCGCCGTCTCCAGCAACCGTTTCCGATCCACACCTGCCCGAATCTGTTCCACGCGTCCCTGTTCCATCCATCCCTCACATTTCAGTTTCACCCCAAACAACCGATCTTTATAAAGGACGCCGCCCATCACCTTCAATTCATATTTGCCTGTGCACCGAAATCTCGTTTAATTATACACATCCACTACGGGTGGGCGGCAGGGCTTCGCGCTCTTCGAGCCTTTTCGCGCTCTTCGCGATCCGCCCGTTGCGTAACATTTTCTAAATTCCCCGGCAACGAGAGGAACCCGCATGGGTCTTGAAGAAGAAATCTTAGACGAAGATGATGGAGAAGAATTAAATATTATAGCCATCGTCATTGCCGCCGTAATTGTCCTGGCATTGATTGGTGCAGCGGTCTGGTATTTTGTCCTCCGGGAACCATCCGCAGATGAGCAACCTCAATTGCCCAAATGGGAAGCCCCAGAAGAACTCGAAAACGAAACCATCTCTACCTTGCTCCCGGAACTGATCATCAATCCCTCAGATAGCAAGGGGCGCTATTTCTTAATCGTCAAAGTCGATGTATCGCTAAACAAGCCTGAAGTTGTCCAGGAAGAAGTAATCAACAAAAGCTGGCGTATGGCTGAAATTAAGAACAACATTATCGATGTATTCAGCAGCTACCGAATGGACGAACTCCGGATGCCCAATTACAAAGAAGAAGCCCGGAAGCGCATTCTCAACCGTCTGAACGAACTCGCCGGCTGGACCGGGGAGCCACCTGCCGAAGCCGAAGGCGAAGAAGCCTTACCACCGGTTAAAGATGTCTATTTCTCGAAATACATTTTACAATAAAAACAAATGCGTCTGCCCAGGATAAACGACAAAGATACAAACCTCGGTCCGTAGTCTATCCTGCCATCCCTTACGGAGCCCCTCCGATATCCTCTTTCAGCGCCTCTTTCGTCTCGTTCAACAGTTCAATGGTCTCATCCGTCACATCCATCACATGAGCGCCCACCGGAACCACGAACTCGAAGAGGCGTTCGTCCAGAGTAGGGTTCACCACAACTTCTTCAAACTTCTGCAGCAAGATCTCATTGCCTTCTGGTCCGTAGAACCGGATCTCGCGCAACAACCCATCTCCGGCGTGGATCGAAAACCGAATGCGTACCGGCGGCACAGGTAAATCTGCATACAACAAGGTCATCGTAGGCACGGCTTCAAACACCCGGTAATTCTCTCCACCTTCAACGGTGGCCTCCACATACCGGATGGACTTCCACTCCATAGCTCGAAATGGCCGAAGAGGATCTGGCTGATCGGCATCTACCTCTATGCTGGTGGCACGATACACCCGCGCGATATTGATTCGAGAAACCATTTTCTCTTCCGGATCGTAGCGCCAGAGCAGGCTTCCGTCCGAAACAATTGTCTCGCGAATTTCCCCGGCCAGCAGGCGTTCTACATGCATCCGTCCCGGCACACGAACACTCAAATCGTCCAGAATTTCAAACTCCTCTCCATCTAACCGAAAAACCGTAATTACGCGTGCCCGACAAGCTTTTGCTTCTGCCAGCTTCTTCTGCAGCGCAACCACCACCTCGTCGGTTTTCACATCGCCGGTAGACATCTTGTCTGCCTCAGCAGGTCCTCCTCCGGCTGCCGCCAGGAAACCCGCAACAAGCACTCGTATCATCCACTGTTTTCCAAACATCCAACGCTCCTTTCCCCTGGGACACTGTACCATGAGAGAATTCATTTTGCGGGCACGCAAAGGCCCCACCACGCCTAATTTTTCGCTCAGTGACCTGAGCCGTGCAGGAAGAATGGAAATTGTTGCCCACTGCATGGCCAACGCTTTGTTTTATTCAAATCATCTTCGCCAGAACATCCGTATCCACATCGTCCTGGACGGACCCGATGACCCGCCCAAAACCATACGCTTCGAAAGCGACACCCTGGCATCTCTGGACGGTTTCGACGAACAAGCTCTTGCCCGCGCCATCCAGACCGCCCTCCAGGCTGGACGTACCCTGGAAACCAACGAAGAAATTCAGGTCGATGGCGGTATTTTTATTGCCAAGAGAGGCCTCGAGCGCCTGGTACAGGAAAAAGCCGCAGAATCCCCTCTCTACTGCCTGGACCGAAAAGGAGCCGACATTCGCACCCTCTCATTCCCTTCCAATGCGACCTTTGTTTTTACAGACCATTTATCTATGCCCAAAAAAACCGACCGCTACCTCCACCGCCTGGGTGCCACCCCCATCAGCGTAGGTCCCAAAGTCCTCTTCGCCTCCCAATGCATCGTCCTCGTACACAACGAACTCGACCGCCAGAACCTCCCCTGACCCCTGCCTTTTCAAACCCGATAATTCGGCACAGAAGGGTTTAACCGGGGACGGTTGAGAGGACAGTCCAGCGGACAGTCCTCGGAACAGCTCGTAGCCTGCACCTCTACCAGCTTTACCCAGGCATGATTCAACGCCTGATTGGTACTTGAGAAAAAACGTTTCGACCCAAGCTGCTCCAGGAATCCCGTTCGGTCCAGCGCATCCAGAATTTGCTTTTTGGTATGCGCAAACAGCACCTCTACTCCCGCCTCCCGTAGCAACCGCACCACACCCAGCAACATTTCTTCTCCCGTAATATCAATCTGATTAATCCCTTCCGCATCCACAACCAGGCACTTCAAATCTGGCTCCTGCGACACACGCTCCAGTACCTTATCTTCAAAATATCCCGCACTCCCAAAATAAAGCGAACCATCGAAGCGAAGAACGGCAATTTTTCCGCACGACTCCAGATCGTACACATCCGCGTCCCGCAGCATTCCGTCCGGATGGCGAGACAAAAAAGCCACACGGGGCTTCATCGTGCGATACAAATACAGGATAAGCGAAAGACCCACACCAAACAAAATGCCCCGGTCCAGGAACGGCGCAAACGCCAGCGTCATCACAAACGTCACCACCGCCACAATCCCATCGTGGCGGTGCACGCGCCACGCACGCAGAATGGGCTTCACCTGTACCAACCCGAATACAGATACCATAATAATTGCCGCCAGCGTGGCCAGGGGCAAATGATATAGAAATGGCGTCAACCACAACAAGGCCGCAACTGCCGCCGCACCGGCCACCACAGACGAAAAACCGGTGACTGCCCCCGCGCGCAGGTTCACCGCAGACCGGGCAAAAGACCCCGAAACCGGGTGACTCTGGAACAGACTCCCTACAATATTGCTGAGCCCCTGCCCAATCAGCTCCCGGTTTGCCCCAAGCCGTTGCCGGGTCTGGGTAGCCATTGCTTTTGCAATTGAAATGGTCCCCACAAAACCGATCAACGCAATGGTCACCGCCGCCGAAAACAACTGGGAAACCGTCTGCAGACTCAGCGCAGGAACCTGAAACGCCGGCAATCCCTCTGGCAGCGTACCTACCACACGACCACCCAATTTCTCAAATCCAGTAAACGCAGAAAGCAGGGTCGTACATACAACCGCAATCAACACCCCTGGAATCCGGGGATTCAGCCTTCGCAGTACAACCATCATTGCAAATGCCAGTACTGCCATTCCCAGCGTAGGCAGATGGTATCCCATTGCTGACGCTTTCAACATCAGCCACACGCGCTCGGAATGCTGTCCACCGCCAGGTACGTGCACCCCAAACACCTCGTCAATCTGCGACGTACCAATGATAATTGCACCTGCATTAGTGAACCCCAGCACCACCGGATGCGCCAGAAAATTCACCAACACCCCCATCCGCAACAACCCCATCCCCAGTTGCACAACCCCCACCATCAACGCCAGCAAAATTGTATACGTGATATACTCCGGGCTTTCTGGTGGCGCAATCGGCTGTAATGCGGCAGCCGTCATCAAAGAAACCAGCGCCACAGACCCTGTGGAAAGCTGCCGGGAAGATCCAA
>JAQCGA010000026.1 GCA_027619145.1 bacterium
ATATCCTCCAACGGCCGGGCAGGCACAGGGGCCTGCCCCTACGAAAACCCCACATCACCCCCGGTTCCCCTTTGCGACTTTGCGCCTTTGCGTGACAGAAAGGACCTTCTCCATGACCGGCCCCAAAACCCTCTCCCCCTCCGAACTGCAAACCGTCCTCGCCCAGCACCGGCGCTGGCTTGAAACAGACGGCGAAGAAGGGCAACGCGCCGAACTGGCAGGATACAACCTGAACCGCGCCGAACTCCACGGTGCCGTATTGCGGCAAGCCGACCTGCGCGAAACTGTCCTCAGCGGTGCCCGACTCCAGGAAGCAGATCTGCGCGGCGCCAACCTTCAACGCGCCAAAATCTACCAGGCCAACTTCCGCAATGCCAACCTTCAGGGCGCAGACTTAAACGGTGCCAGCCTGCAAAACTCCATTTTTCAGGGCGCAAATCTTCAAAACGTGGACCTGGCCCCGGCAGACCTGGAACTGACCGACCTGAGTCACGCAGACCTCTCACGCGCCCACCTCAACGAAGCCAATCTGCGTGGCGCAAATCTACGAAATGCCATCCTCTGCGACGCAGACCTCCGCAAAGCCCACCTCAACGAAGCCAACCTGCTCAACGCAAATCTCCAGAACGCAAACCTGCGCGGAGCAGACCTGCGCGACGCCAACCTTCAGGCTGCCAACCTCCAAAATGCCGTACTTCAAAGCGCCAAACTGCAAAACGCGGACCTCGTCCAGGCCAATTTCCAGGGCGCAAACCTGCGCAAAGCCCGAATGCAGAACACCGACCTCTACAAAATCAACTTCCAGGATGCCGATTTACGCGGGGCAGACCTGCGCAACGCCATCGGCCTGCGCCGCAGCATCCTCGAAGGTGCCATTACAGACGCAACCACAAAATTGCGGGACTGACAGTACGAAAACTCCTTGAAAGTCGCTGTAACTCTTGCTATATCTTAACTGTAGGGCTTTTTGTTCCGAACAGCGATTCCTTTTTGACTTTTATCTTACAACTTCTGAAATCACCCGATCCAGAAACCACCCGGAAAGTGGAGAATGCTCCGCCACCGCCTATGTCCTCCTATCCCATCGCACAACTCTCCGCCTTCTGTAGCGCCCATCCAATCAGCACCAAAGTCCTCTTTGTGCCCTCCGAGCAAGCCGGGCAGACCCTGGTTGCCGCACTGGCGTCCTCCGGTTCTTCCTGGCTAAATCTCCACGTCACCACCCCTTCCGGCTGGGCCGAACGAGTTTCCAGCCCCCACCTGCACGCCGAAGGCCGCACACCTCTCCCCCCAGACGCAGACCGTTTCTTCCTGGACGAGCTGATCGCCCGTGCCCTCAAACGTGTACCGGAATCTCCTTTTACCAGTACACCCATCAGCCCAGGCCTGGCCCGCTCCTTTTTACGAACCTTACGAACCCTCCGCAGAGCGGGCATTGACCCCGACCACCTGGAACACACCAGCGACAAAACCGCACGCACCCACCTGCTGGCCGCCCTCTATCGGGAATACCTCGCACTCCTGGAAGTGAAAGGCTTCTACGACAGCGCCACCTGCTTTGAGTATGCCATCCACCTCCTGGCTCAAAGTGGCCCATCCCAGGATACCTTCCACGCCATCCTGGATGAAACCCCTTTATCCGGCCTTGCCTTTAAATATCTAAAAACCCTTATTTCCAATGGCATTTATCGTATCGGTCGCCCAAACCTCGGCACCCCTCCTCCAGACCACAGCGCCGCTGTTCGCTTTCCAGATGCCCCTTTCCCAAAGGCCGAAAGGGCCCAGCCCGGCCCCGGCGGCAATCTTCTGCTCAACGGCCTTACCCCCGAACACTGCAACACCATCCGCCTCCGGGAAACCCTCGGCGCAGAAACCGAAGTCCGCGGTGTCTTCCGTGAAATCCTCCACGAAAACATCCCGCTGGACCAGGTCGAGATCGCCTACACCGCAAAATCCCCCTACCTGTCCCTGCTTCAGGATGCCGTAGAACGCTTCCATCTGTCCGACGCCACCACCTTCGCCAACGGAATCCCCCTGACTCTCACCCGCCCCGGGCAGGCCATTTTAGGTTTTTACCGCTGGATTGGTGCCAATTTCGACGCCACCGAACTCATCGACCTTTGCCGGGCCGACCTGCTCACGTTCAGCTCCCTCTCGCCGGACACCCCCCTGGAACCCTACCGGGTGGCCATGCTCCTGCATCAGGAGCGAATCAGTCAGGGACGGAATGCATACAGCACCGCTTTCGACCGCCTGGAAGCAAACCATCAAGACCGCCTGGAACAACTCCGGCAAGAAGATCTCCCCACGGAGCACATCGAAGAATCCTACCGCAACCTGGACACCGTGCGCACCGCCGTGCAGAAACTCCTTGCACTGGTACCCGCCACCCCGAAAACCTCATTGGAATCCCTCACCCACGCTGGCATCACCTTTCTGAAGCACTTCGCTCCTTGCCGCATGACCCCCGACACCGACGCCGCCGATGCCCTGCACAGACGCCTCCACCAGACCGGACGCACCGTTCAAGTCGAAAACAGCCCGTCCCACCTGGCCCGGTACCTGGTAGATTTGCTCTCCCAGGACACCGTACATATCTCCGCCACCCACCACGGCCGTCTGGCCATTGCGCCCCTCGACAGGGCCGGATACACGGGCCGCAAACACCTCTACGTCCTAGGCATGGACGAATCCTCCTTCCCCGGTGGCGGCGCCGAAGATCCCATCCTCCTGGACGGCGAACGGATCACCCTTTCCGCAGACCTGGAACTGCACCGAACCCGCCCCGGCGAACAGGTCTGGCACCTGGTACGCCTCCTGGGCGCTGCACCCGGACCCGTCACCCTTTTCTCCAGCCGCCGCAGCCTGGCCGACGGCCGGGAAACCTACCCTTCGGCCGTCTTCCAGCAAGCCGCATCCCAGCTCGAAATCGAACACCCTCCGGTCCTCAACCCCGTCCCTCCTTCAGATCTGGCCCTGGACGACACCGAACTCCTGCTCTCTACTCGCACCACCGCTGGCTTCGAAATCACCGTCCGAAACGCCTTCCCCTGGCTCGTTCAGGGTGAAACCGCCGCACATGCCCGCTCCGGCCCACAACTCACCCGCTTCGACGGCCGCCTCTCCACCCCAGACGCACATTTGGACCTCACCTCCGGCAATACCGTGGTCTCCGCCTCCCGCCTGGAAACCCTGGCCCGCTGTCCATACCGCTACTTCCTCCAATACGTGCTCCGCGTAGAACCGCCCGAAGAACGAGAAGAAGACGCCACCCGCTGGCTCACCCCCCTGGCCTTTGGGGCCCTACTCCACGACCTCTTCTGCGCCTTCATGAAAACCCTCCAGCACCGTAAAGAATCCCCAAATCTCGAAAAACACACCGAACTCCTGGACAAAATGCTCCAGGAGCACGTAAAACTCTTCCAGGAGCACAATCCTGTCACCCACGAAGCAGCCTACCGCGCCGATCTCAAACGTCTCTCCCAGGCGGCCCGGGCCTTCCTCGCCACCGAATCCCAGCACAAAACACAGCCCGAAGGCTTCGAAGTCAGCTTTGGATTTGGCGAATCCGGCGGCCTGAACCAGCCCGAACCCATACCCATTTCCCTCTCAAAATCCCTTCAGGTCCGCCTTCGTGGCCGCATTGATCGCGTGGATCGGGAGCATGACAATTACACCATCTGGGATTACAAAACCGGTTCCATGGCCGGATACAGCGCCCAAAACCTCCTCAAAGGCGGTATTCACCTCCAATGGGCTCTTTACACCTATGCCCTGGAGTCCATCCTGCGTAACCGGGAGCATCCAGGCCGTGTATCAAAATCCGGCTACTTCTTCACCAGTGACCGGGAGCACGGCCAGCGCATTTCCGACACCCCACCCCCTCCGACTCAACTGGCCAACCTCCTCGCCCCCCTGCTCAACCTCGTGGCCGAAGGCTACTTCTTCCACCTCCAGAAAGAGCACCAGTGCACCTTCTGTGAATACAACCGCATCTGCGGCAAAGAAGCCGTGCTCCCCTCTGCCCTCAAAGACCTCAATCCCGCAATGGACAACGAACCCGACCTCCTCCGCCTCATCAACCAGTGGATGAACGGATAACCTGACGGCTTTTCCTCGAAAATTTATCCCCACCCGGAAACCTTGCGGGGACAGGCGTTGTCTGACTCTATACAGCTCCCAAAGTAGAAGATCTCCCTGAATCATTCATAAAAACCGTTGGGAACCACAGATACACACCGATAAACACGGATGGTCGGAGCATTGCCTGACCGGGAACATGTGCAAATCGAAAGCCTTTCATCTGTATGTATTTGTGTCCATCTGTGGTTGCGTGTGAACCGATAATTTTCGGACAATATCGAACAAAGGTACCCGAATGACCCAGGCCATTCTAACAGATCTTGACGGAGTACTTCGAATCTGGCCGCCAGACATCCAAAAAGAAGCCGCAAAAGAAGCCGGTCTTCCAGAAGGAGCCATCTCGAAAGCGGCATTTTCGAACGACCTTTTATTCCCGGCAATTACAGGGCAAACTTCTGACGAACAGTGGCGGCAACAGGTCATGGAGCGATTGCACAAAGACTTTCCGGACGCAAATGCCGAACAGGCAGTCAAACGCTGGTCCCTCTCGCCAGGAGAACTGGATATCGAAATTCTTGAACTCCTCCGCACCTGCCGAAAGAAAGTACCGATCGTCCTCATCACCAATGCAACCTCCAGGCTGTCCTCAGACCTCCAACGCCTGGGCATTCAGGATGAATTTGACCACATCGTCAACTCGTCAGAAGAAGGACATATGAAACCCAGCACAGAGATCTATTCCACAGCGTTACGTACTACAGGCGTTTCAGCAAAACAGGCCTTCTTTGTAGACGACAACGCAGACAACGTCACAGCCGCCGTAAAGATGGGTATAACAGGCCATGTATATGCTGGAGTGAATCCCTTTCGACAAGAATTGAATCGCCTTGGGCTTTTGTGAGATTCGCAGGCGATGGGCACCCTGCCGCCTGACGGTCACAATCCTCTCATCTCCTCTAAAAAAATGGCCTACAATACCAGAACCTTCAAACCGAAAGCTGGTATATAATGATACACCTGGTCCTGAAAAAAAGTGTATTCCTGAAATATATAAAGGCAACATACAGGAGTAGAGTACGCCTGGTTATTGTTGCCGTTGGTCTTTTTGTGGTAACACAAACGGTTTGTGCCGACCACGATCTTGACATCTATTCCTTCAACAACGTTTTCGTCTTCGACCTGCTGGTGAAAGATGGACGAATAATCAATTTCGTATCCCTTAACGACACAACAGATCTATCTGTGTCAGGTCATGTCAAGACACGCTCCAATTTCGGACTATCATCTTATGGACACCATGCAACGTCTTTACTTGTAGCCTTCCATGATCGGTTGGAAGTCTACAGTTTGTCTGCCCCGGATCGACCAGAACGAATTCAGGTGTTGCCACTGGAAGATGAGAATTCAAGACCTTTGTTTTGGCCTAAAATAGCCAGGTCAGGTGATCAGTTTTTCATCGTGTCAAGAAAAACAGTTCTGGCATTGGATCAGGATTCCACAAATAAAAAATGGATCCTCCAATGGGTTGACGATCCGCCGGAAATTGAAAGAGACCATCTGATGATGGATAAATTTCCGCCGTTTAACCACTCGCCACTCCAGGACTGGCCATTTAGAATCGGGCAATCAGAAGCATTTTATTATGAAGTTGGCTGGAAGGTGATTCCTGGTGAGCACTACCGAATGCATGAGAAGTATCTGCGAAAAATACGCCGGAATGATGGGGCCATCGTATCCAGCCTTAAACTAGGGGAGCTCATGGAAACATTTGGCGAATAAGACTTACCCTTGATAACTTCGTCTATTGTACGACTTGTGAAACTAACTTCACCAACCGCTGTCTGCTCTGCGCCAATGTACGCACAACTGAGAAACTTGCGGAGACTCAAATGTCAAACCCTCTTAATCTCCAGTTCCTGTACTATTTTTCTTCCACTTCGATCCATGTTTTAGAAGTGAAGATCAATGGCCTGAAGGAAGGAACACCTCCCGGTAAAGTATATCACTGGCTCTGTTATGACCGAACCTCTCAACAATTCCAGAAATTAGCCTTCAAATCAATGGGCTCCGAAGGCGGCCGAGAGTACCGTATTTTTGAACAAGCTGAACTCTGGTTTGATGCATCTCAGGCCAACTTGAAATTGCAGACCGGGGCTACATCGCAGGAATTCACGCTCGATGTAAAAGAAATCAATTCTATTCCAGATGAACTCCAAGCCCAGGTTCAACACTTTTTACAGATAATACACTCTTGCACTGGATAACCCATGCACATTACAACAATATCTTTTGACGGTGACATGACATTCTGGGATTTCCAGAAAGTCATGAGGCACTCCCTGAAACATACCCTGGCGGAACTTCGCAGACAGATTCCAACGCCAACTGCAATGTGCCTTACGGTGGATGAAATGATCGACATTCGGAACAAAGTAGCCGAAGAAGTAAAAGGGAAGATCTCAAATCTCGAAGAGATCCGACAACTTGCATTTGAGCGAACGCTTGAACATATCGGAAGCCCAAACAACAACCTGGCGGCCCACTTAAATGCGATCTACCTGAAACACCGTTTCGAGGATATTGAGCTATACGAGGATGTTCTACCTGCTCTTGATATCCTATCCTCTCATTTCAAAATCGGCCTCTTATCGAACGGAAACAGTTACCCTGAACGTTGTGGCTTGCAGGACCGGTTCGCCTTTGTTGTCTTTTCTCAAGATGCTGGAACTGAAAAGCCCCATAAGATGATTTTTGAAATCACGGCTGAACAGGCCGGGTGTCGACTGGATCAACTTCTACATGTTGGGGATTCTCTCAAAAATGATGTCGCGGGTGCTGCAGGTGCCGGTGCCAGATCCGTTTGGCTCAATCGTAACAACCAGATGAACAACACGGAAATCAAACCAGATTACGAAGTTACTTCACTGACCGAAATACCCGCTATTTTGGGTGTTGATTGAAATGTATAGTACATCACGAATCCCACCCTATTGGCTCGAACGTTACCTGCGCCAGCATCAACCGTAGGGGCGAGGCATGCCTCGCCCCGGCATTTCTGACCGCAGGTGGGCGACTCAGTGAGTCGCCCCTACGTCAATGTAAAAAACGCCTGAAATCCGGGCCTTTACGGCATTTCCAGATGTACTGAAATTACGATGAGAAGGTGGCTCTACCCGGATTGCGCGGATTCGCATTCACCCTACAGGAATTAACAAATGAAATCAGGAGATGAAGTTGCAATCGCCAACAGAAAGTGCTGGAACGACGAGGTCGCCAGCAAATGTGGATACACGATCCCATGGCTCGATCTCACAACCGATGACCTGGACCAATACGCCCGGGGCGAAATCGAGTCCCTGCGACAACGACCTTCCGCCTCGTTAACCCCACGTCAGATTCTGGCCGATGTCGCCGGAAAGAATGTCCTTTGCCTCTCCTGCGGAGGTGGCCAGCAGTCCGCAGTCTTCGGGCTTCTCGGAGCAAATGTCACCGTCGTAGATATTACCCCAGGGCAACTGGAGGCTGATCAAACAGCTGCTACACACTACGGATATGACGTCAGAACAATCCAGGCAGACATGCGCGACCTATCCTGTCTCGAGCCGAAAAGCTTTGACATTGTATACGGAATGACGCCCTGTTATGTACCAAGCGTCCGAGAGGTTTATGCACAGGTATCGTGTGTGCTTCGACCAGGCGGTCTCTATCGAACAGACATGGTCCAACCAGGCATCCACGTCGCAAAGTGGGACGGCTCTGGGTATCGCATCATGAAGCCGTACTTTGAAACAGAGGAACGGCGTACGGACGGTGCAATTGAATTCAGGCACTACATGGATGAAATCTTCAACGGGCTTCTGGACAATGGACTTTCACTCTTGCACATTGAGGATTTTGCCCGATCCCGGAAACCCGACCCGGACGCCAAACCGGGAAGTTGGAGACATGAAAGCGCTTACGTGGGCGGATGCTTCGTGATCCTGGCAAAAAAAGAAACGCCTGACCAGTTTATCTGGAATTCGAGGTGAGGAAAGCCGACATTCAAAATATGGCCAAAGAACTTGAAATCAGACCCCTCGCCCCGAGCGATCCAGAAATAATATCAAAAGCTTTTGGCGAAATGGGATGGAATAAACCTGAATCGATGGGAAGAGTGATGACATATACAGCTCAACACCTGGATCAGATCCGATAAGAGGGTTGGGTATTCCTTGCCGAATTGGAGATCTTTACTGGACTGAAGAAACCTGTTCTGGTGTTGCAGCCCAACATCCTGGCATCGATTTGGAACCATACAGATCTTCAATGGATGACACGTGCTGAAAAGCATAGCAGAGGAAATATCAATGCGAGGCTTTACGTCTAAAGGATCAAGCTCGATGATTCCGCAGTCTGTCATCTCCAACCTTGCAGGCGATCCGGAAGCGACCCTTGTTCGCACGACCGAGGAACCGATCACGACCAGTTCAGGCGCAGCGACTGGACAGATCGTGCGGTACGTTGGTGAACTTCGCTACAAAGATGGCCGGATAGAGGCCTTCAGGGTCATCCGCAAATCGCTGCGACCGTTGGAATCTGGTCGACATGCTGCATTTGCCAATGAGCCCGGTCACTGGGCATACTGGCAACGAGAGTTGCTTGCATATTCCAGCGACATTCTCCCGGCAGGACCCGGCTTGGTCGCACCGCGATGCTTCGGAACCGATGGGAACGACCTTTATCTCGAAGACATAGTCGGCCAGCGTGAAACCATCGACCGCGCCGCAATGCATTTGGCCGAATGGCAATCCAGAACCAGCATCCCCGATCTACCCTGGTTAACCCGCGATCAGCTCGGGCAACGCATACAGACCACCGTTCTCAACTGGGACGCGGTTGATGCTGACCCCCGTGCGGTTACCCTGTGGAATCAACGAGATGAGTTGTTACGACAACTGGAAAAACTGCCACGAGTACTGGCGCATGGGGACTACAGCCTCGGCAACCTGATCGCGCGTGGTCCTGAAACGGTGGCGCTGGACTGGGGAACACTGGGGATCGCACCCGTGGGCTCGGACCTTGCACATCTCGCCCTCTCCGCATCGGCGGACCCAACGCCGTATTTCATGGAGGCCGCCCGAAGTCACTGGCCTACACAAGATGTGATCACGGGCTTTCAGGCAACACTTGCGCTGGTCGGCTCTAGCCGAACCCACTGGATGCTATCGTCAGGATTACCCGTTCCCGATTGGTACGTAAATTTCCTGTGGAACAATCGGCCAACCTGATCGCCTACAGAAAAAACCAAGCATCACTCTGGCATGAATTGAGCACAACTATGGTGATTAAAGAACAGCCTCTTGAGCAGATCAGTGAACTGTTCAGCATCTACAATGACAGTATCGCAGCAGAGATCCTCGCCACGACCTTGAATCTTGAAGTTACCGAAGATTCACGGCTGCGTGAACGGATGAATTGGGGGGATCTGGAAGACCAGCCTTTCAACGAATTCGTAGCTCAATGGGAGCGTTGTAGCAGAGAACGAAATTACCAACCCAGTTTTGGCGATTCAAGTATTGAGGCCGGCAGACGCATTGAGGCTTTTATTTCTGATTGTTACCTTCAGGCATCCGGAGAAACGGTGATTGGAGTAATCCATGGCGGTGTTCTGGCAGACTTCCTTCTCAACGTTTTCTCGTTTGAAGAACTAAGTCGTGTTCGTCCAGAGTTCTGCGATGACCCATACAGTGGTAAAGTCATACAAGAGTGCTCAATGACAACCGTTTCGTATGACGGAAATCGACATCGACTCGATGCGATCGGAACCGTCCTATTTATGGATTAGCTCTGGGCAGTAGTAGAATGTTCCCTACATTCAGGGTGGAGAAAGGCTTGTCCAAAAACCAATGATCCGGATAGCCTCTGAATCTGATATCGCAGGACTTGTTGATGTCCACGTGGCCGCCTGGCAAGTTGCCTACCGAGGCATTATGCCAGACCACGTACTGGACAACCTCTCGCTGGACAAAAGGCGAGAGAACTGGATGCGTGCAGTTCACGACCCGAACCGCATCAATTTCCTCTACGAAGAAAATGCCCGTATTCTCGGATTCATTTCCTACGGCCCTTCCTGTGACGAGGATGCAAATGCATCGATTACCGCCGAGTTGATCGCTCTATACGTTTACCCCCAGGCGTGGCGGCGTGGAATCGGGCATTCGTTGTGGCAACATGTAGAACTGGTTTTGGAAAACAATTTTAAAGAAATAACTCTTTGGGTGATACAGAATAATCACAGAGCAAGACACTACTACGAAGCAATGGGCTTTCTGGAAGAAACAGGCAAGAAAAGACTCTTGCCGTGGTACGACTGCGAACTCTACGAAGTTCGTTATCGAAAACCACATTGAGCCTGATTCGATCTGAACCAGGCTCAATAGAAAACAACTAATTTTGACATATGCATACAAAAAATGCTCCCTCAACGGCCTGAGAATCACCTGCGCCCGCATCTAACATATGGACGCAAACACCGCGTCCTATTTCTCAACCCGATTGCAGGTGGGCGCGAACACCGCGCCCCTACGTCTGTATAAAAAATGCGCTTGAAATTTGGGCCTGTACGGATACATTCTAACGTTCACAATTATTGTATTTTGCGAAACACAGATTCTTTCAACCCCAAAGGAGAAAACGCGTGGCTGAAATTGGACGACTGCTCACCGCAATGATCACCCCGATGGACGACCAGGGAGAAATCAACTACGACGAAGCCCGTAAGCTGGCTCAGGACTTGATCGCGTCAGGAAATGACGGACTCGTCATTGGTGGAACCACCGGGGAGTCCCCTGCGATGTCCACGAAAGAAAAACTGAAACTTTTTGGGGAAGTCAAAGATGCGGTAGGATCAGATGTGGCAATTGTCGCCGGAACCACGGACAACAATCACCGAAACTCTATTGAACTTACACAGGAAGCCGAACGACTGGGAATCGACGGCATCCTGTGCACAGTACCCGCCTACAACAAACCACAACAGGAAGGGCTCTATCTCCACTTCAAAGCAATCGCCAAAGCAACGTCCCTGCCCTGCATGCTCTACAACGTACCGTCCAGAACCGCCCTCAACATGGACGTGGAAACAACCCTTCGCCTGGCTGAAATCGACAACATCGTAGGCGTCAAAGAAGCCTCCAGCGACGCCGTCCAGATTACTCGAATTATAGATGGTGCCCCGGATGGATTTCGCGTCTGGTCCGGCAACGATGACGAAACCTTCTCCGTCATGTGCGTCGGCGGATACGGCATCGTCAGCGTAGCCGGTCACATTCTGGGCGGTCAAATTAAAGCAATGATCAACCTCATCCTCGAATACAACATCGAACAGGCCGCAGCCGAACACCGCAGAATGCTACCCATCTTCAAGGCCCTCTTCTGGGTCACCAGCCCCGTACCCGTCAAATACGCCCTCAACCGAGCCGGGGCAAACGCTGGCCCAACCAGACTCCCTCTGGCACCGCCCGATGACGCATTCAAAGCCCGGTTCGACAAAGTCCTGGACAGCTATACCCTGGACTTGCCCGTGGCCCTGGCGAACGGATAACATCGCCGGAATATCGTCCCAAAACCATCCGGCCTACGTATTGTCCGGCAACGTCCCATCTCCAGCCGAAGAAAAAACGCAAAACATCTCTCCGTCTTCCAGCGCACGGAGACCGTAAGGGTTACCGGCCGGTGCATAGTACGTATCCCCAGGACGTAGTTCCACAACCGAACCGTCCGCAAGAAGGATCTCCGTCCGTCCGGAAACCATATGAACCGTCTCATCGCAGGCATACACAACATTTTCTGCCGAAAATCCAGCTTTCGGGCGGAACATCGTCACCTTCACCAGGCAGTCATCCGACCCGGGCAGAACGATCCGATCCGACTCCGAACCATCGTCCCACTTCTTTACGAAATGTGCTTCGCTCTTCTTCTTAAATATAATCGGCTTCATGAATCTCAGTCCTCCGCTAAACCGTGGGTGGTATGGAACCCTGGCCAGGAACTGGACAGGGTTCATTTATAACTTCAACGCTGAAGAGATTACATGATAAGATAAACAGGAACGGAGTCAAGCCAACAGTCTCAGGTGACGAAACACCAGATCATATCGGATGCCAGAAAAATGTCTGAAACCACGCTGGAATTCTACGAACATCTTGCGGAAGAATATCACCTCATCTTCCCGGACTGGCCTGGCCCCGTCTTCAGGCAAAATAAAATCCTGGAAAAACTGATCCGAACGTACACGGATCAGTCACCTCTACACATCCTGGACTGCTCCTGTGGTATTGGCACCCAGGCAATCGGACTGGCATTGCTCGGACACACGGTTCATGCAACAGACCTGAGTCCCAGAGCAGTTGACCGTGCCCGTCAAGAGGCGGATCGCCTGGGAGCACACCTCACGTTTGGAGTGTCCGACTTCCGCCGGTTGAACGAAACCGTCCCGGGTGAGTACGACATCGTCTTATCCTGCGACAACGCCCTTCCTCATCTTCTGGAAGATGAGGATCTGTACCAATCTGCTCAAAGCATGATGTCGAAACTGAAACCTGGTGGCCTGCTACTTATAAGCATGCGAGACTACGACCACCTCCTGAAAGAAAAACCTCGTTCAACATTGCCAGGAGTTTTTCAGGAGAGAAAAGGGAAACGGATTGTTTTTCAAACCTGGGACTGGCAAGAAAAAAGTAACTGCTACACCATCCACCTGTTCATTCTCAAAGAACGCCAGGGCAAGTGGCAGACCACACAGCACGAAACCAAATACCGGGCGCTCCAGCGCGAAGAGTTCAACAGGATTTTCCAGGAAACTGGCTTCTCGAAAATCGAATGGCATTTCCCTGAAGAAACCGGATATTACCAGCCGATTGCCACGGCACAAAAAGAATAATTGTTCTCTACAACAATCGACCTGTACCGGCCCGGAAATCGTCTATGTGGTTGGTGATATCGTAAGAGCAACTGGTGTGGCTGAACAGGGTTCATCCAGAAATGCGGCCGGGCGACCACGGGGGGTCGCCCCTACATAACGACTGATAATGCGAGATCACTCGTTATGGTCAAAACTGATTACCTTGGTGTCCATGAAACAAAATACAAAAGACTCAAAGAAGAAGGCGCTTCCGGTTGGAACTCCCTTGTTCTCTCACAGGACTCTGTCCAAAAAATTACGGCAACACTGGCTGAACAAGGTATTGCATCTGGAACACTCCTGGAATTGGACTGCGGTGCCGGGAACCTCTCCTTAAAACTCGCTGCAAAAAGATATCAAGTACACGGCATCGACATTTCTCCCACCGCAATTACCTGGGCCAAAGAGAGAAAGCAGAACGAAAACCTGCCTTTACCACACCAAAATGAATGCATCTTCAGGGCGGACATGTCCATAAATAACTTGCTTAACAGGACGGATGTAAAGAGGCTCTTTTGAAACGAAAATTTGCCAACAGGCCCGCCTGGGCAAGAATCACAAAAAGAAGATATAGTCAGACATACGTAAAGGACAATTCTTTCAGAGGAGATATCGCACTCCTCTGCCTGGACCAGGTTCGAGAACCCCTCACCGTTACATATGATGGCCACGAAACATGTATTGCGGCAAATGGATTTTCGTGGATGCAGCACTTCCCAGAGAACGCGAACCACTCCCTGACAACAATTTTTGATCCCAACGATAAAATTGTTCAGTTTTACTTTGATATCACAAAAACAACAGGAAGAACAGAAGAAGGAATACCCTATTTCGATGATCTTTTTCTGGACATCGTTCTGATCCCCGGAAGACCGGCCTTTGTCCTGGATGAAGACGAACTTGAAGAGGCCCTCGAGCAAACCGTGATCAACAAAACCGATTACAACCTGGCCATTGCAGAAACAGACAAAATCGTCCACAGCATAGAAACAGGCACAAACGTACTCATAAATAAAGCCCTGCCTCATTACGAAACAATGAAGCAGAGCCTGTTGTCTAACAATGGATGATCACATGGAGAATACATATGGAAATTCATGAAGCCGCAGCCAGCGGCAACCTGGATGTCATCAAAGAACTCGTTGAACAAGATCCCTCCCTGGTCAATCAAGATGACAAACATGAATGGCGTCCCATCTTCCATGCCGGATTGGGACGCCATTATGATACCGTGAGATATCTGATTGACCACGGTGCTGACCTGGCCGCTCACGACGGCTACGTGATGCACTATGCAGGAGAAACCCTGGACAACAAGCAGATCCTGGCTTTGTTGATCGCATATGGCGGACTGGATGCACACACCAAACCCTTAACCGAAACTGCCCGCCAATTTATCTACGCCGTTTTTTTAGCCAACGCCCAGCGCGTACATGCACTCCTCAAAAAAAATCCCGAGTTGGTACACGAGCGGTACGCCCGGGGAGATACGGCCTTGCACCATGCGGCTCGAAACGGTGACCTGATCATTGTAGAACGACTGGTCATCAGCGGTGCAGATGTCAACGCAACATCCGATCCTGGACACTTTCCCCTGTACTGCGCGGCCGGTCATGGCCATGCAGAAACAACGCAATTCCTGGTAGAAAGCGGCGCAGATGTACAGGCGAAACTCCAAGATGGAAAAACCATCGTCGAATGGCTCAAACAATACGCAGATCAGGACCGTCGGGTCAATTCTGGCCTGGATATTTTAGAAAACTGATTCTCTT
>JAQCGA010000027.1 GCA_027619145.1 bacterium
GCCTTCTACAAAGATGCCGAAAATTGTCGACCTGCCGAATGTGAGTTCGCCGGAAGATATTGCACGTAATACGGCTGCAGTTCACGCGGCGGTCACGTACCTTTTCGAGAAGTCTGAACACCCAACCTACCCGAACCCACCTGTAAAAGGTGATTCGGCCCGTGGGAGAGGATTGGTGGAAAAGGTGGGGTGCCGGGGATGTCACGTTGTGGGTGAAGGTGATGTGCTGGAGCAGGATTATAGCCTGCGCAATTTTGGTCCCAACCTGAACGATGTGGGTAGCAAGCTTTCGGCCGGTTGGCTTTTTGCCTGGTTGAAAGATCCCACGGCATATTTCCCGGATACGAAGATGCCCAACTTGCGCCTGACGGATCAGGAAGCAGCGGATATTACGGCGTACCTGCTGGGCAAACGCAACCTGGAGTTTGAAGACCGGCAACCCGCTGCGGTGGATAAGACCGTCCGGGACCAGCTCGTGGTAAATTATTTACAGGCCCGGCTCCCCGTAATGGAGGCACAGAACCAGCTCACAGAAATGTCCGATCACGAGCGAGATATATGGTTGGGGGAGAAGATTATTAGCCGGCAGGGGTGTTTTAGTTGTCACCTCATTCCCGGGTTTGAAAACGCCCAACCGATTGGAACCGAGCTGACAGAAGAAGGCAGCAAAGATGTGCATAAGCTGGATTTTGGAATGAATCCCACAAATATCAATCATACCCGGCAGGATTGGTTTTTAACAAAATTGAAAACCCCGCGCGTTTTCGATGAAGGCAAAGTGAAGGCCTTTGACGATAAATTGCGGATGCCGGACTTTGGTTTGAGCGATGACGATGCAGATGCGCTGGTTACAGCATTGCTGAGTTTTAGCAAGTCGCATATCGATTTGCCCGCAACGAAGCAGTTGAAGCCAGACGAGATCGAAATTGAGAAGGGACGTTGGGTTGTTTACGAGCGGAACTGTAAAGGTTGCCATGTTATTGAAGGGGAAGGTGGCGCAATCCGCGGGCCCCTGGTAGATAGCTACGGAAAAGAGGGCATTGCTGCGAACGAGGCGGTTGGTTTCACTCCTCCTATTCTGAATGGCGAAGGGAAGAAGGTTCAGCCTGACTGGTTCTTCGGGTTCTTGAAGGAAGTGATTCCCATCCGGCCCTGGCTGGATGCACGCATGCCTACGTTCGGGTTTGAGGATCAGGAAGCAATTGATGTAGTAACGTATTTCTCGCGGTTGGACCGGCAGCAGTTCCCGTACCATTCCTTTGAAGAAAAACAGTTGACGCGCCAGGATATCAAGGGTGCGGAGATCCTGTTTAGCACGGATATTTACAATTGCTGGACCTGCCACCAGCAGGGCGATATTAAACCCAAGGGAGACCCTGCCAGTTGGGCACCGGATTTGACAATGGCCAGGGAGCGCCTGAAGCCTGAATGGATTCGATCCTGGTTGTGGGATCCACAGCAGATTCAGCCGGGTACAAAGATGCCTACATTTTTCGGGGACGAGATGACGTATTTGCCCGAAAACCTGTCTGCGTATTTGAAGTTGCCGGAAGGCACCAAGCCCGAAGATGGGATCCTGGTATTGCCTTCGGATATTGTGATCCGAGCGCTGGTTGATTATATTGTCTTTGGGCTGCATCAAGACAAACGTCTGACTTCCCGGTAGCTCGGGTTCTTCTTCCAACACATGATTCGTAATTTTAACGCGATGTTTCAGTCAAGGAGATGACACGATGAGAGTGCGTGGTTTATTTTCGTTGGGTATAGTGTTTTGCTTTTCTGCTGTACTTGCTGTCGAAGCATTCGCCGGCGCATCGGTAAAAGGCACGGTTAAACTGGAACTTCCGGGTGGGAAAGTGCCGGGACGAAAAAAGATTCAAATGGCGGCCGACCCGGTCTGCAATGCCAAGCATACAGAGGCTGCGCTGAGTGAGGTGCTGGTGGTGGATGATGACGGTGCAATGCACAACGTTTTTGTGTACGTAAAAAAAGGGCTGGCAGGTAAGAAGTTCGATGTGCCCGTCGAGCCCGCTGTATTGGACCAGAACGGGTGTATGTATCAACCTCACGTTCTGGGCGTGAGGGCTGGACAGGAAGTACTGATTCTGAACAGCGACGGCACGCTGCACAACGTGCATCCCAAGCCGACGGTGAACGATGAGTTCAACCTGGCAATGCCTAAGTTCATGAAGAAAAAGACGGTTACGTTTTCGAAGCCCGAAGTGATGATCCCGATCAAATGCGACGTTCATCCCTGGATGCAGTCCTATATTGGTGTACTGGACCACCCGTTTTTTGCCGTAACCGGAGAAGGTGGTACGTTTGAGCTGAAGGGGCTTCCTGCCGGGACCTACACGGTTGAAGCCTGGCATGAAAGTGATCGAATTGGAAGCCAGACGCAGGAAGTTACAGTGAAAGATGGCGAGAGTGCTTCGCTCGATTTCGCGTTTACGGTGAAAGCGAAGTAAGCGTCTTGTGCGGATTTTTCCAGGCGACCCTCGACAGGGTTTCCGCACAAGCATGTTCTGTTGCATACGATGGAGAGGGAGGGCTCCTGGATGGAAGAAAAAATCTACGGATACTGGCTTCCTGTTGATATTTCAACGCATGGTCAGGTGGTGGATCGGCTGATTAACGGGTTGCATGTATTCATGCTTGCGCTTTTTGTAGGCTGGGGAATTTTCTTCGTTTATTGCCTGTTTCGATACCGAAAAGGGGCCAATCCCAAGGCTACTTACGAACCGGTAAAAGGCAAGTTGTCTAAATATGTAGAAATTGGTGTTGTGGTTGTGGAAGCGGTGTTGCTCATTGGAATTTCGATGCCGCTGTGGGCCCAGTTTAAACAGGCCTTTCCTGCGGAGTCGGAGGCGCTGGTGGTTCGCGTGGTTGCCGAGCAGTTTGCGTGGAATGTACACTATGCGGGCAACGATGGGATGTTCGGACGCACGGCCCCCGAACTGATCAGTTCGGACAATCTGTTGGGTCTGGATCCAGATGATCCCAATGGGAAAGACGATTTCAACGCGATTAACAACCTGCACATCCCCGTAAATCGGCCAGTCATCGTTCATTTGTCATCGAAGGATGTGATTCACAGTTTCAAAATTCCGGTGATGCGATTGACGCAGGATGTGATTCCTGGGCAGGTGATTCCGATCTGGTTTGAGGCCACAAGAACAGGCGCGTTTGATATTGCGTGCGCCCAACTTTGTGGCCTTGGTCATTACCGGATGCGGGGCCAGTTGACAGTGGAGACCGCCGAGGCGTTTCAAACCTGGGCCGACGAACAGCAGAGCACACAAGAAGAGGGTGATTTTGTCTTCTAAGGAGTCCCTTTATGGCTGAACATGCTGCACATATACACGATGGGCATTCGCACCATGAACTGGGCTTCTGGCGGAAGTATGTGTTTTCGATCGACCATAAGGTGATCGGAATCCAGTATGCGCTGACCGCCTTGCTATTCCTCTTTTTTGGCTTCTGCCTGATGATGATGATGCGCTGGCAGCTGGCGTACCCAGGCCAGGTGATGCCGTTGATTGGCAAGTGGCTCAGCGAGGCGAATATGCCAGGCGGGGTTATGGTGCCCGAATTTTATAACCAGCTTGGTGCGATGCACGGCACCATTATGGTGTTTTTGGGCGTGGTCCCGCTGGCAGTGGGCGGGTTCGGGAATTACATATTGCCATTGCAGATTGGGGCGCCGGATATGGCGTTTCCCAAGTTGAATATGATGAGCTACTGGGTCTTTTTTGTAGGCGGCGTCGTAATGCTTCTTAGTTTTTTTGCACCCGGCGGCGCGGCCCAGTCTGGTTGGACATCCTACCCTCCTCTAGCTGATATTGCTCCCGCCGGACAGACGGTGTGGCTGGTAGGTATGATATTTCTGATTACATCCTCGCTTCTGGGGTCTGTCAACTTTATTGTGACCACCGTTCAGATGCGTGTGGAAGGCCTGTCTTTCTTCCGGTTGCCTTTCTTCGTATGGGCGCAGTTCGTGACGTCCTTCTTGCTGTTGCTGGCCTTCCCGCCGCTGGAAGCTGCGGGTGTGTTACAGCTGATGGATCGACTGGCGGGCACAAGTTTCTTCTTGCCCAGTGGGCTGGTGGTTACCGGTCAACAATTGACTGTGGCCGGCGGTGGTAGCCCTTTGTTGTGGCAACATTTGTTCTGGTTCCTGGCGCATCCGGAGGTGTACGTACTTATTTTGCCTGCACTGGGCATTGTTGCTGAGGTGATCGCCAATAATACCCGCAGGCCGTTGTGGGGGTATCGGACGCTTGTTTATTCCGTGATTTTCCTGGGCTTTATGTCGTTCATTGTGTGGGCGCACCATATGTTTATGACGGGTATGGGAACGACAATCAGTACGTTCTTCCAGACGACGACGATGATTATTTCAGTTCCTTCTGTGGTGATTCTGACTGCGCTGGCCTTGACCTTGCACGGCGCTTCGATCCGATTTACGGTTCCGATGTTGTTTGCTCTGGCGTTCATCCCAATGTTCGCCATTGGCGGGCTTACGGGATTGCCGCTTGGATTGACCGCATCGGATCTGCACCTGCACGATACGTATTATGTGATTGGGCATTTCCATTATGTGGTGGCACCGGGTACCATCTTCGCCCTGTTTGCGGGCATTTACTACTGGTTTCCGAAGGCGACCGGCCGCATGATGAACGATACGCTGGGTAAATTGCATTTCTGGTTCAGTCTGATTTTTATGAACGCTATTTGCCTATGTTTTTTGTAGGTATGGCGGGCGTTTCTCGGCGTCTCTACGACCAGACGCAATATGCGTACGGAGCCCAGGTGCAGGGCCTAACGGCGATGAGTTCCTGGTCTGCCTGGATGCTGGGGCTGGCACAGATCTTTTTTATTGTGAACTTTATCATCAGTATCAAGAACGGAAAGAAGGTGGAGTCAGATAACCCGTGGGAGGCAACAACACTGGAATGGGCCGCACCAACTCCGCCTCCGCATGGTAACTTTTTGGCACCGCCGAAGGTGTACCGGGGGCCTTATGAATACAGCGTACCCGGGCGAACCAGCGATTTCTGGCCGCAGTTTGAGCCCGAAGATGGCCCGACTTCGGCATAGGGGAGCTTCCGGGAGTTTTTTTACAGCGAATTCGTTATTTTTTCGGCGGTCCTGGAGATTCTTGCACTTCTTACCCGTCGCATTATGAAGGAGGGATCAATCGTGTCCGAGGAGATTCCCCATACCGTAGAACCCCATCCGATTACCGGAGTTTATAACGGGAAATTCGGGATATGGCTGTTCCTTGCTTCTGAAGTGATGCTGTTCGGCGCTTTGTTTTCCTCGTATGTGCTGTTGCGAGTCGGTGCGGAGAGTTGGCCCCACGGCTGGCAGTTGCTGAATGTGCCGCTGGCAACGCTGAATACGTTTGTGCTGATTGCATCCAGCGTGACGATGGTGATGTCCTGGGCTTCACTTAAGCTGGATAATTTCAGCCGGTTCCGATTCTGGATGGGGCTAACCATTGCGCTGTCGTTTGTGTTTCTGATCGTAAAGGGATTTGAATACGGTGCCAAATTTGAACACCATATTAGTCCGGCAACCAGCAATTTTTATGCGACTTATTTTACGCTTACAGGGTTGCACGGGTTGCACGTGATTGGCGGTATTATTGTGAATCTTTATCTGCTGCTCCCGGGCAGTGCTATGTGGAAGACTGCGCCGGAGCAATTTACCAACCGCGTCGAGTGCGCAGGTCTTTATTGGCACTTTGTGGACCTGGTCTGGATCTTCCTTTTTCCCACCCTCTATCTGCTGTAAGGAGATGCTGAGATGGCCGATAACGCAGAAGAGATCAGAGAACATATCCGGGCTTACGTTAAAGTTTTTGTTGCGCTTGCTGTACTGACTGTTGTAACGGTTGCCGTTTCGTACCTGCATATCCCGTCGATCTGGGTGGCGGTGGCTCTGGCTCTGGTGATCGCTCTGTTCAAGGGAAGTTTGGTCGCAGCCGTGTTTATGCACCTGTCTTCGGAGCGGGCTATTATTTATTGGGTACTGCTCCTGACGGTAGTCTTTTTTATTGTTCTGATGTTGCTGCCGCTGCTTACAGAGATGTCCAGTGTAGGAACACCGACAGAGGGAGGCTGAGATGTCTTTAAAGGCTTTCCACATTTTTTTTATGATTGTTTCTATTCTGTTTTGCCTGGGTTTTGGTGTATGGGCTGTGCAGGACGGTGGCGAAAATCTGGCCATGGGGCTGGTTTCTCTGGCGGGCTGTCCAGTGCTGACGCTGTACGGGGTCTGGTTTTTGCGGAAAATGAAAGGGTGGAGCTACCTGTGATGCGTGCTTTTCGGACCTGGGTGGCCCTTGCGAGTTTCGGGTTGATGCTGGGAATATCCGAAAGCGTGATGGCCTGTGCTGTGTGTTTTGGGGACCCAAATTCCAATATGGTAAAAGGTGCTTCTGCAGGCATTTTTGTACTGCTGGGGGTTATCATTTCTGTGTTGATGTCCATTGTTGCGGTTACGCTGTTTTGGGCCCGCAGGGCTCGTGCGATCCGCGAGATAGGGACCGTTGAATAGAAACGTAGTTTTCGGGTGGATTTTTCTGGCGCTTAATTGTATATTTGTTGGGCGCAATTGGGATTGTAGCGGGCGGCGAGTGGAGGGGGAAAGCGGGTTGGATCGGACGAGTTTCTTTTATCAGGGGATCGCTGACTCTACCGATACGCGATGTTTTCGGCGGGGGCGACCCTCTTTTTAATTTTTACCAGGCAGTCCCTACTTTCCTGGAAGGGGCTATATGAAACCGCAGGCAGATATCGGGGAAGTGGGATATTCTCTTTCTCGAACGCGTATGATGGATTATGTAACGTTGACGAAACCCCGGATTTCGGTGTTTGTGGCTCTGAGTACTACGGTGGGTTTTGTGCTGGGTTCTTCGGGATCAGTAGATCTGGGCCGAATGATGCACACGTTGTTGGCTACCTTAATGGTATCTGCCGGATCTGCGGCACTGAACCAGTTTATTGAGAGAGACCTGGACGCCCGGATGCGCCGCACGGCGAACCGGCCGTTGCCTTCCGGGCGGCTACAGCCTGTGGAGGCTTTTGTTTTTGGGTTGTTGCTTTGTGCGATCGGCATTTTTTATCTGGGTTTGAAGGTAAGCTGGCTGGTGAGTTTGGTTGCAGCGTTAACGAATTTCATCTACCTGTTTTTGTATACGCCACTCAAGCAGAAGACAGCGCACAATACTGCTGTGGGTGCGGTTTCGGGTGCATTGCCTCCTGTGGGCGGTTGGGCGGCTGCGCACGGAGATCTGGGCATTGGTGCCTGGGTACTTTTCGCAATTATGTTTGCCTGGCAATTCCCTCATTTTTTTTCCATTGCGTGGATTTATCAGGAAGACTACAAGCAGGGTGGATACCGGATGCTCCCGGTGGAAGATCCGAGCGGTAACCGAACGTCGCATCAGGTGGTTCTGTACAGCCTGGTTTTGCTTCCTCTGGGGCTCATGCCTTCTTTGTTGCAGATCAGCGGCGGCGTGTATTTTGTGTTCTCTGTACTGCTCACACTGGGGTTGCTGTTTTATAGCTTTGCGTTCGCCCGGTTCAGGACGGAGCGCCATGCGCGGCATTTGATGCGCGCTACTTTGATTTATCTGCCCGCGCTCTGGGGGATGATGATTCTGGATAAGCTGGCTACCTGAAGTCGCTCCTTGCCGTTCCTGAATTCTTTTGTTCTACCGGCAGGTGGTAGGCTCCTGGCAGCCCTATCACCTTTTTATATTGGGTATCTGTGTTTGCTGTGGGGAAATTGTTACGAAGAGGGGTTGGGATGCCAGTTGCCATTGAGATTGAAGGACTTTGTCATAACTATGGAGATCGGAAGGCGCTGGCCGGGATTGATCTGGAGATTCAGGAAGGTGAAATCTTTGGCCTGTTGGGCCCTAACGGTGGTGGGAAAACGACACTTTTTCGAATTCTTTGCACGCTTCTGGCACCCTCTGAAGGACAGGTACGGATTCTGGGAATGGATGTGTTGCAGGAAATCACACGGGTTCGCAGGCGCATTGGAGTTGTGTTTCAGAACCCGAGTCTGGATCCCAATCTGACGGTTTGGGAGAACCTGTATCATCAGGGGCACCTGTACGGATTGTCTGGAAGGGCGTTGAGTCAGCGGGTGGACGAAGTGCTTGCACTGGTTCGGATTGCGGACCGGGCAAGAGATCGGGTGGAGATTCTTTCTGGTGGGCTGAAGCGGCGCGTGGATCTGGCCAAAGGGTTGCTACATCGTCCTTCTGTATTGATTTTTGACGAACCGAGCACCGGGTTGGACCCGGGTGCTCGGCGGGCGTTCTGGAACGATCTGGAGGCATTGCGGGCATCAGACGGGATTACGCTGCTTCTGACTACGCACTTTATGGAGGAAGCGGAGCGGTGCGACCGGGTGGCCATTCTGGACGAAGGGCAACTTGTGGCCCATGGGACACCGGGAGAACTCAAGCGGGATGTGGGGCAGGATGTGATTGTCATTGAAACAGAGCAGGCAGCGTCTTTGATAGAGGAAATTCGAGACCGATTTGAAGTGCAGCCGTTCCTGTTGGATGGTACGGTGCGGATCGAGTGCGAAGACGGGCAAGAACTTCTGAGTTCTCTTTATGCCGCATTCCGAGAGCGGCTGGATGCAATTACACTGGGCAGACCCACACTGGAAGACGTGTTTGTGAGCAAGACTGGCCGTAGCTTTCAGTCTGGAGGGGCCTAGGATATGGCTGAATCTGTGCGAGAAAAGCCACTTCTGCTTCTTCCAGCGTTCACACTCTGGAAGCGTGAGTTGGTCCGGTTTGCGCGCGATCGGAACCGGCTCTTTGGTGCGATTGGTCAGCCCTTGTTATTCTGGATTCTGGTTGGTTCGGGCCTGAATGCCTCGTTTTTGCCGGCCGGGCAAACCGGGCAGATGAGTTATCTGGAATATATTTACCCAGGAACGCTGTTGCTGATTTTGTTGTTCACGGCTATTTTTTCAACGATCACGGTGGTGGAAGACCGGAAGGAAGGATTTTTGCAGTCTGTGCTTGTCGCGCCGGTTTCCAGGTCTGGCCTGGTGTTGGGCAAGGTGATGGGCGGTACAACGCTGGCGATGCTTGAAGGTATGGTTTTTCTGGTATTTGCCTTGCAACTGGATATTCCGTTTTCTGTCCAGTCGATTCTGGCAACAGTGGGGGTTCTTTTTCTAATGGCTCTGGGGCTTACGGGAATGGGATTTGCCATTGCCTGGCGGATGTCGTCCACTGCAGGGTTTCATGCCATTATGAATTTGTTCTTGTTGCCAATGTGGTTGCTCTCTGGTGCATTTTTTCCGGCGTCTGGGGCTCCTTTCTGGCTGGCATGGGTTATTTATATTAACCCTCTTACGTACGGAATGGCGGCGCTTCGGCATGCGCTGTATATGGAAGCACCTTTCAGAGCCGGAGATTCCCCAACGATGGGGCTTTGCCTGGTTATTACGGCCTTGTTTGCCCTGTTCACCTTGGCGGTGTCCATTGGTGTGGTAGGACGAAGAGAGAAAAGGAGGAGTGGATGAGCGACCCGCGAAAAATGCGTCGGAATGCGGTAATCCTGGGGGCCGTTGCTGTGGCTTTGATGGTGGGAATCGGGGGATATTTCTTTTGGCGGGAAGTGAAGGCTATTCGTGCGGCAAAGGCGTTGCCGGTGCTGGGGGTGGTGCCCAATTTTGAGTTGATAGAGCGAAGCGGAAAGTCGGTTAGCCTGGCAGATCTTCGCGGTAAGGTGTGGGTTGCAGATTTCATCTTTACGCACTGTGCCGGGCCCTGCCCGTTGCTTTCGATGCGGATGCAGGAGCTGCAAGAGCCTCTTTATAAAATGCCCGGTGTTACCCTGGTTTCGATCTCGGTGGATCCGGAACGGGACACGCCGCAGGTATTTCGGGAGTACGCAAAGCGGTATGAAGCGGATGAGGAGCGATGGCTGTTCTTGACGGGAGAAAAAGCGGATGTGTACGGTTTGATCCGGCGTGGTTTCCAGGTTACGGTAGACAATAGCCCGGAAGAGGAAGAGAACGATCAGATTATGCACAGTCTACGTTTTGCACTGGTAGACCAGAAAGGCCAGGTGCGGGCCTATTATAATGGGATGGAACCAGACCTGGCAGAGAAACTTCTTCCGGATGTTGAAGTGTTGTTGCGGGAGCGGAACTGAGGTCGTACTACGGAGTTTCTGCGCCGAGGTCGTATTTGTCCAGGCGATAGCGGAGTGTACCTCGGGTGAGGCCCAGCATCTTGGCGGCCCGAACCTGGTTGCCTCCGGTCATTTCCAGGGCCTGCTCAATGAGATCCCGGTTGACGTCATCCAATACAATGCCTTCTGCCGGTAGTTTGAACCTGCCGGGTTCGGCCACTGGTGTACTGGCAGTGGTTCCTCTGGTGGGCGGGCGTAAGAATTCGAGGTGTTCGGTTAAGAGGGTGTCTCCTTCTTCCAGCAAAACGATGCGCTCAAGCGTATTTCTGAGTTCCCGAACATTGCCTTTCCAGTTGTACATCAGGAGGCGTTCTTCAGCATCCGGGTGAATGCGAGACATCGATTTACTAAAGGAGCCGCTGAACTCCTGAAGGAAACGCTCTGCAAGGGGGATGATATCGTCTTTGCGTTCTCGGAGCGGTGGAATGTACAGGGCGGCCACGTTGAGTCGGTAAAACAGGTCTTCCCGAAAGAAGCCGGCTTCAATGGCTTGTCCAAGATCCCGGTTGGTGGCCGCAACAATGCGTACGTCCACATGGATATTTTTGTTGCCTCCCACGCGATAAAAGGATTTCTCTTCGAGAACACGCAACAGCTTGATCTGGTTTTCCAGGCTGAGTTCGCCCACTTCGTCTAGAAAGAGTGTGCCGCCGTCTGCGGATTCGAATTTTCCGGGACGAGATTGTTGCGCACCGGTAAAAGCGCCTTTTTCGTGGCCAAATAACTCGGCTTCTACCAGGTCTTTCGAAATGGCTCCACAATTGATGGGCACAAACGGACCCTGGCTGCGGCTGCCCCGGTAGTGAAGGAGTTGGGCGATAATCTCTTTTCCTGTGCCGCTTTCACCTTCAATGAGAACGGTGGTGGTTTCACTGCCTGCGATACGTTCTGCCAGACGAATAATTTTCCGGAAGGCCTGGCTTTCGGCGATGATCTTATCGAAGTCAATTTTTTCCATCTGCGCTGTACGCAACATCTGGACTTCTCGGCGCAGGCGCACAGTTTCGAGCGTTTCTCCAATCAGGATGCGGAGTTCATCGGTGTTGAAAGGTTTTGCAATATAGTTTCGCGCACCGGCTTTCATTGCGGACACTGCAGTTTTAATGTCGCTTTCTGCGGTAATCATGATAACCGCAACGTCCGGATCGAGCTTTGTGATTTGTTTGAGCACTTCAATGCCGTCAATGCCAGGTAGACCAATGTCGAGCAACGCCAGGTCCGGGCTCTCTTTTTCTGCAAGTTCCACGCCTTCTTCGCCAGACATTGCGGATATCACCGTATGCCCTTCGTTCTCAATTACTTTTTCCAGAAGGGTCCGAATGGTCAGGTCGTCGTCTACTACAAGGACTTTGTGTTTCATATTTGGCTATTCACCCCGACAATATTCAGTTTTTGGCTGGAACCCAATTGTTGTTAAGTAGTCAGAATAAAAGCGGTTACCTCGCGGTTGTCAAGGGATTTTATGCCTGCGGCCAGGGCAATGATCTCCGTGCATAAAAGGCTTTGAAAAAGGAAATACGAAACGCTATGCGATGGATATTGCTGTTTACCTGCCTGGGCTGGTTTGTGGGCTGTAGCCTGGTGGACCGACAAAAAGAACCCCAGATTCTGGATATTCATACGGACCAGGACACCTATCAGTCCATTGGTAGAAGTAGCAAGGTGCGGATTACATTGTTTACGGACGACCCGGACAATGACGAACTCGACTTTCTCTGGAGGTCCACGGGTGGGAAATTTGAGAAGAGCGGGCGTGATACTCTGGTAGATCTTTTTCAGGATTCGGTTTCGGTGGTCTGGGTGGCACCGGGCAATGTGGGGCTCTATGATTTGCTTGTAGAGGTTACAGACGGGAAGTCTGGCGTAAAAGCAACGTCTTCTTTGCAAATGCTGGTTACGCAGGTGTCGCCTGTTGCGGTTGCAGGTGAAAACCAGACTGTTGTGTACAGTGATGCCTTGCGGATTCTCCTGGACGGTACCCAGAGTTATGACCCGGAGAGAGACAAGCTGAATTTTATATGGAAGCAGGTGGGAGGCCCCGGTGTTGACCTAGCCAGCGGCGGAAGTGGGAGTCCATCTTTTCCCGCACTTGCCCCGGCGGATTACGTTTTTATTTTACAGGTTAGCGACGATGCAGCCGATACGACAGATGCCCTAACGAGTAGTCCGGATACGGTGGTCGTACGTGTGAGTGACCGCGAGGGCAGGGGGCCGTGATGGGAGCTAGGCGAGATCGATTTAGGACCCGCACCTGCGGGACGAACCGGAGCAGGCGTATGCCCTGCTCTTTTTCTTTGCCTGGCAACACATGGGAGGCTGTTTTGTGAGGCGTGTGTCTGTGAATGCATTTTTGCTCACCTTAGAAAAAGCGGCGCATCTGCTGGGGGCCATGCTGATGCTGGTGCTGGTGGCCCGGATGCTGGGCGTGCAAGGTCTGGCGGATTACGGTCTGATCATTGGGCTTACGGCTTTTTTTGTCCCACTACTGGACGTGGGGTTGAACAACCGGTTGATTAAGGCAGCGGGGAGCGGTGCGCATACGGCCTGCAGCGATGCTGTTTCGTACAAGCTTGCTGCATCTGGTCCGGCTCTGTTGCTTATGGTTTTGTCTGCAGGTGCGATGAATGCTTCTCAGGAAGTCCTTATCACTGTTGTGCTCATTGGCGCTTCTACGGTGGCTATGAGCCTGGGTGATGCGTTCAATTCGGTGTTCAAAGGGCTACAACGACCTGGGTTCAGCGCTGTGCTGATGGGAGGGCTGAACGTATTGCTTCTGGGTGCTGGTGCACTGGTTATGAAGTTCGGGTACGGACTGGTGGGCCTGGGTGCCTGTTTTCTGCTTTCCCGGGGTGTCTATGCCGGGTGTGGGTACTTGCTGGTGCGCAGGTTTGTGCCCGGTCTTTCCTTTCGGCCTGTATTCCGGAAGGACCTGATTGTGGATGGGCTGCAACATTTGCCAGCCGTTTATTTTTTGGGGAATTTGCTACATCTAACTTATATCGTTACGTATCTGACTTCGACCAGTACAGTTGCTGCAGAGTACGCCATTGGGTACCGGTTGGCATCTGCACTTTTTGTCCTGGTGGGTGCAAGCCTGGAGGCGTTCTTGCCCGCATTGACACAGCGCGTCCGAAATGTGTCTGATTTGCGCGGCATTTTGCTGCGGGCATCTGCAGCACTGGGTATTCTCTCGTTGCTGGTATCTTTCCTGGTGCAGGTGGCTGCGCGTCCGGCCATTCTCGCTGTGCTGGGAGCGCCTTATGTTTCTGCGGCATACCCGGCAGGCCTGTTGGCCTGGACGGTGCCTCCATTTGTGCTGTGTGGCCTGGCGCATACGGCACTGCTTGCAATGGACCGGCAACGTTCTGCGGTGTGGGTCTTGCTTGCGTTGTTGGTGGCGGGTACGGGGTTGGGTGCTGTGGTGGCTCCGTTTTGGGGGCCTGCAGGTACCGCGCTTGCGCCCACGGCGACAGTCTGTATATTTGGAATTGGGTTGTGGGGGATGGTTTTCCGAAAAACGGCGTGACGGGGAGGCTCAGGAATCGAAGAGGCTGAGTTGTTTTTCTGCGGGTTTGCGTACCAGCGGAAAAAGCCGGCGGAATTCGGCGTCTTCAAACAGGCCACGAAAGCGCCCCGCCATGTCATTCAGACGGCGGAGCAGGTAGTCCTGGTCCTCGTCACCTTGGTGGTCTTCCAGTCGGGCGAGGCTGCCATCTTTTTTTTGGTAGACCGCAATTTTGTCTCCGATCTGGCTGTCTTTTGCCACTGCGGCCAGACGTTTGAGATTGGAGCTTGAAAAGGTTTTTTCGGTAATTCGTTCCCAGCGGCAGAATTCTTCTGGGGGAATGCGCTGTTGCTGAATCTCTTCGGCCAATTCGAGGTAGGCAGAAGAGGCGGTGTCGGTATTGTTGTGGATGAGTTGCCGTGCGATGTGTTCGATGAACTTTCTGAAGATCCGCTCGTCTCGGCGGCTGCGCAGGCTGCTGCCTTTTAACGTCAGCTTGTCATTGTAGCCCAATAAAATATAATTTTTAGCTTTCAGGCTGATCATGCCCTGATAACGTCCATCGTGGGACAGGTGGATGCCGCCTGGGAGTTCCTCGGAAATTGCTTCTATGAAGCGCCGTTCTTCTTTTTCGGTTTGGATGTTCGACGGTACAACAAAAAATGCACCGTCTGTATCTACTTCGATGAGTTCTGCGTTCTTGTTTTTTAATAAGGTTACCATCTGGCGGGCAATACGCTGGCCAATGGTTGTTACTTTTTCTGCTGCTGCGTAGTCGTTGAAGTTGGCCCGTCCATAGGCCAGGTACCCGTAGAAGGAGTTGATGAGGACTTTGTAGCTGCCTTGCAGGCCGTCCCAGTAAGACCGATC
>JAQCGA010000028.1 GCA_027619145.1 bacterium
GGGGGGGGGGGTGGGGGGGTAGGGTGGATCACGGAGGGGCACGGAACCGCCCTCTTCCCCCGGTCTCCCACGGAGGGGCACGGAACCCCGTTCTTCCCTTCCGCAGGTTGAGTGGAAGGGAGGGGTCAGGAGAAGGCATGAAGAGGAATTGTGGGTAGGGGAGAATCTTGTGTTTCCTGATCCTGATGGGTGCGAGAAATGGCGGCGGATGTCATACAAAGGTGTGAAGAGGCAAAGGGGGACAGGTTTCGTAGGGACGAACCTTGTGTTCGCCCGGGTTTCGTAGGGGCGGGCCCCTGTCCCCGCCCGAGGGTAGGGTGGTGTGGGATTTGCAGGGTGCGATAGGTGGCGTCTGTACATTTTTCTGAGGACGATACGATGGCAGACAGGCCGAATGTAATTGTGTGTACGTGCGATCAGTTACGGGCATTTGAGGTGGGGTGTTATGGGAATGGGGTGATTCGGACGCCGAACATTGATCGATTGGCGCAACGGGGGGTGCGGTTTGAGACAGCGGTGACGAACAATCCGGTGTGTATGCCGGCGCGGTCGTGTTTGCTTTCGGGGCAGTATAGCAGGACGTGTATGGGGTCGGTGAACAATGCTTCGGGGAAGGATGCGCAGGGGAAGGGTATTATGCCGGAGTATCCGGTGGAGGAGCGGGTGCATTTTCTGGATGCGACGTTGCCGGAGCAATTACGGGGATTGGGGTACGAGACGGCGTTATTTGGAAAGTGGCATATTCAGCCGTCGCCGGGAACGGTGGGGTTCGATTATGCGTTGTTTCCACGGGTGCACCACCGGCATACGGGGCAGACGTTTGTAGAGAACACGGGAGAGGGTGAGGTAGTGGAGGGATTCAGCGTGGATTTTGAGGCAGAGCGGGTGCGGGCGTTTCTGGATGGAGATTGGGAGCGTCCGTTTTTTATGTTTTACAATATTTCGCCACCGCATATGCCGCTGGACGATGCGCCGGAGAAGTATTTGTCGATGTACGCTCCAGATGAGATTCCGCTGCGGCCGAATGTGTTTGTGGACGGAGAGATGCCGTTTGACGAGCGGTGGTTTAAGATTTATCTGTGGGATTTTCTGTTTTATCAGGAGGGACTGCCGCATACGGAGAAGTTGCCGGAGGGGTTTGATTTGCGGCGTTTGATTGCGCTGTATTATGGGATGACAACGTGGGTGGATGATATGGTGGGACTGTTGATGGCGGGGTTGGAGGCGAATGGGCTAGCGGAGGATACGGTGGTTGTGTTTCTGTCCGATCATGGAGATAACCTGGGGAGCCATCATCTGTTTAATAAAGGGCAGTTGATTGAGGAATCGATTCGGATTCCGATGATTTTTCATGCGCCTGGAAGGTGGGAATCTCGAGCGAATACATCGCAGGTAGCACAGATGATTGATGTGATGCCGACGGTGCTGGAGATTTGCGGAGCGGAGGTTCCGGAGCATGTACAGGGGCGGAGTCTGGCGTCGATTCTGAGTGGGGCGCAGGAGCGGCTGGCGGAGGATTTTGCGTTTGTGGAGACGGCGGATGGACAGGTGGGGGTGCGGACGCCGACGCATACGTATGGAATTCGGCTGGCGGAGGATCGGAGGACCGTGGCGGATGAGCGGCACTGTTTTTATGACCTGCGGGAAGATCCGTATGAGATGGAGAATCTGGCGAAGACGGAGAAGCAGGTGGAGGTTGCGGAGGAGTTGAGGCGGAGGGTGCTGGGGTGGAACAAGGGGACGAGGTGGATGGGAAAGCATGGTGGGTAGCTACCGTGCTTTGTGCATAATGTCCAGTTGGATACGCCAATAGAGAATTTTCTGGTAGCCTGTGGACAGGTGTATGAAAAGGAAATGTAATGAACGAATCCGAAAAACAAATGAATGTGCTATTCATCATCTGTGATGATCTCAACGATTGGATTTTGCATCCGTTGGATCATCCGCAGGTGAAAACTCCACATATTGATCGACTTCGTAAAAAGAGTGTCAATTTTGTGACGGCTCACGCTGCGGTGCCCGTATGCGGACCTTCAAGGAAGTGCTTGTTCTCGGGTTTGTATCCGCAGACCATAGACAGTTATGGTTTTGAGCCCTGGGGAACTGTGCCTTTGCTGAAAGAATGTGTGGCGTTACCGCTCCATTTTCGGAACAATGGGTACGGTGTATACGGCGCTGGCAAGTTGTTGCACGAAGGACCGGGCGGCGATTTTTATACGGCGTATGGATATGGGGTGGATTATGGACCTCACCCCTGGCTGGGAGAAGGTCCCGCACAGTTTACGCCTCACCCGCGACAATATGATCTTTGGGAAGGCTATTTGCCCCAATGGGATATGCATCGTGATTTGAATTTTGGACCCTTGAGCGATGTGCCTGAATGGAAGCCTGGAGGGATAGGGGGCAAACCGGGTGCAAAGGGCTGGTATTACAGAGACGCAACGCCGTTTCGATATATGGATGATAGCAACCGGGACCGGCTACCGGACGAAATTTCCGTGGATTGGGCCGTGGAAATTTTGAAGCAGGTACACGATCGGCCATTTTTCATTGGTGTCGGTCTGACCAAACCGCATACCCCTTTGTATGTGCCGGAGAAATATTTCGATATGTTTCCGCTGGAGGACGTTGCGCTTCCACCCTATCTTGAAAACGATCTGGACGACTGTGCGCCTGCTTTACGCAATCGATGGGCCTGGGGGTTTCAGAAGTTTCGGGCGTTGATCGATTCTGGCGGTATTGAGGCGTGGCGCGCGTTTGTGCAAGCCTATCTGGCAACGTTGGCGTTTGTTGACGATCAGATTGGCAAGTTGCTCGACACACTGGACGCCAGTCCTTATGGAGACAATACCATTGTGGTTTTGACGAGTGACAATGGATATCATGTGGGAGAGAAGGATTGTATTCAGAAATGGCACCTCTGGGATGAATCTACGCGCATTCCGTTGCTTGTTCACGTGCCCGGTTGTTCCGGGAACGGACAGACCTGCGCACACCCGGTATCGCATGTCGATCTGTATCCTACGCTGGTGGATCTCTGCGGACTTCCCTCACAGCCGCACAAAGGAAACGAACTGGCGCTGGATGGCCATTCGCTCAGGCCGCTGCTTAGCGACCCCAATGCTTCCGATGAGGTAGGGCCGTCCGTTGCTTTGATGGCGATTCGGGATGGACAGGAGCCGCCGCATTTTTCCGTGTGTTCGCGTCAGTACCGGTATACTCTGTGCGCAAATGGTGAAGAGGAACTTTACGATCATGATGTAGATCCGCATGAGTGGACGAATCTCGCGGGAAGTGAAACGCATGTAGATATCAGGAAGGTGCTTCGTGAGAAATTGATGGCGATGCTTTGTGAAAGTAAGGTGCCGGAAGGATACAATCCGTGAGATAAAGCTAATATTTTTTCGGTGGGCTTGAGAGCTGTAATCGTTCGATGGAAAGGAGCATCTCCATGAACCCAGAGTCTCAGGATATCCAGGCTGATCCCTTCCGTTTGTCGCGCTTTGTGGAAGCGCAACGAAATACGTACAGCCAGGCCCTCGCAGAGCTTCGGCGTGGTCGAAAAGAGAGCCACTGGATGTGGTTTATTTTTCCGCAGATTGATGGACTGGGGCGCAGTACGACGGCAAAGCATTATGCCATCAAGAGTAAGGAAGAGGCTGTTGCGTATTTGAATCACTCGACACTGGGTGCGAGGCTTCTGGAATGTTGCAATACCATTCTGGAGATTCGGGATAGATCTGCATCTGAGATTTTTGGTTTTCCGGACGATATGAAACTGCGTTCGTGTGTGACCCTTTTTGCGGCTATGGACGATGGGGATTCTGTGTTCACACGTGTTCTGGACAGGTACTTTGATGGTGAGGTGGATTTGCGAACGATTGAGATATTAAATTGTATGTAGTTCTGTATTGAGTGGAATCTGGCATTGCCGTCTGCCGAATGACGAAGCCGTTTCAACAGAGGAGAATCTTGTATGTTGAGCGCTCAAGAGGTCAAACAGTTTGAAGATGCGGGTGCTGTTACCGTGGATTCTCCGCTTACGGAACAGCAACTTGCTGCTGCATCTGCGGCATACGACCGGCTCTTGCCGCTTGCTCCGCCGGGGGAGAGTGGACAGGTGAGGTACAGGTTGGGAAGTACCTGTGAATTCTATGATCCTGAGTTGCTTGAACTCATCCAGCATCCGTTTTTTGAGGAAGTGGCCAAACAGGTATTGAGAGCGAAGACTGTTTATTTTTATCTTGCGGCAATGGCGATGACGCATCCGCAGCCGGATGCGGTTTGGAGCTACGATCAGCATACGGATATTCAATATTGTCTCTCGGATCTGGACGCGGTTCCCAAACGAATGATATGTAGTTTGTTCGTCTGGATCAGCGACGTAAATGAAAAACGGGCACCTATGGTTTTTCGACCTGGGAGCCACCGATTGATAGCCGCAGAAAGGGAAAAGGATCCTGAGCTGAAGGGTGTGACGCCTCAGGTTGTGGGAACAAAGATGGACCGGCTGCCCGATTTACCGTATGCAGATCCAGTGCCTATTGTTGCTCGGGCTGGACAGGTTTCGGTACTTACAACGGGAATGATCCACGGTGCTTCTTTGAATGTGGACACGGTTCCACGAAAGGCTTTGCTTATCACATTTACGGCTGAGGATGTGGAGATTTTGTTGCCGCCAGCCCAGGTGGATCTTAAGAAGGCGTACGATCTGGAACTCCGGCAACGGCTTCGGCCCGACAGAGTACATATTGTACCTGAATGAGATTGGAGGAAATGAACGTGATCCATTCTGCACAACCCCTGGCACTTGGGGGACATTCGTTTGTGCAGCAACTTGGCAATGATCCCATTCCAGATTCTGGCGCAACCGTTGAGATTGTGGCGGCCTGTCTGGATGCAGGGATCTGCTGGTTTGATACCACGTTTCGACCCGAGCGGATTGCACTGGGCAAGGCCTTGACGCATCTTGGGAGACGAGATGAGGCTACGATTGCCTGCTGGAGTCACTTCGGTTTGTTTGGTCCCGAGGACGAGCGCGATTCTCCGGTTCTTCTTGAACCGCATCATCTGGATGTGATGCTGGAAGATTTACAGACAGATCGGATTGATGCGGTGGTGGTTTCTCCGGTTGCTACGCGAGATTGTCCGGAAAGACAGCAAGAGCAGGAGGATGTGGCTGCTGGATGGAAGGCCGAAGGGCGCGTGCGGTTTCTGGGTACGTATCGACCAGGGTCTGATGCTGACCGGCGTTTCGGTTCTGGAAATCCGTATGATTATCAGGTGCAACCACATCATGTAGAGGAGGATGCAACGGAAGTGTTCCGGGCGTGCCGCAGGCTTGGATGGACGAATTTTGCGTGTACCCCTTTCGGTCGGGGTTGGGTGCTGGATCGGATTGTTGAGCAGGAGAGGAGGTCCGGTGATGCGGGTTTTCGTACACATGTGGCGGATCTTATGTTACGTTATTCGCTTTTCAGTCCGGAGGTAGATCGGCTGATTGTGGCGATGCGGAAGCCGGAATGGGTGCGCCCGAATATTGAGAGTGTCAGGCGTGGACCGTTGAGCGACGAAGAACGTGGGTGGTTACTGGGGCGGATTGCAGGAGGTTCTGGCGCCGCGTCCAGTGTGTGAAAGATGGATAGGTAAGGCAATGGATCCCTTCATGTTCACACTTGCATTCTGCTCTTAGATCGGATATACTTTGGATATACATTCCACGTTGTTGTTCTGAGGAGGTAGGCTATGTTGACTAAGGTTCAAAAATGGGGGAACAGCCAGGGGCTTCGGTTTCCCAAGGCGATTCTGGAAGAGGCCAAAATTGAGGTTGGAGATCAGGTGAATATATCCGTTCAGAAGGGGCAGATCATTGTTGAATCGGTAACGAAAGTGCGCGGGAAATACGTTTTGAGCGAGTTGGTTTCCAGAATGCCGAAGACGTATGATGTTGAAGAAGTAGATTGGGGAAATCCGGTTGGGAAAGAAGTGTGGTAATGCCCAAATATATTCCTAAAAGAGGGGATTTCATCGTTTTGACTTTCGATCCGCAGTCAGGGCACGAGCAAAAAGGGCGTCGTCCTGCTCTGGTCGTTAGTAAAACGCTATTCAATAGACACACTGGACTTGCCATGGTATGTCCGATAACCAGTACGTTCAGGAATATTCCTTTTCATGTTGAGATTCCAAACGAGCTGGGGATTGCCGGGTATATTATGGTTGAACAGATCAAATCTATTGATTACAATAGCCGGAAAGTAAAGTTCGTATCAAAAGCTCCTCGTGCCGTTCTTGATGAGGTTTTGAGTATTCTAGATACCTGCATATATGATCCGCTATGAAATGTCTTTTTTGTTGAGGAAATGAATTTGATTGAGAGAATTCCTGCTGATGAATCCGGTGGGAATTCTCTGTTTAGGGTTGCAGGAACCCTTTATTTTACAACTCTTTTTCAGGAATAAAACTGGACAGCCGAAGGCAAGCATTGTTTCTGGGTGAGTTAGATGACAGACAGCCGCCTATGGAAAAGAGACGATTCAAATGGGAGGATGTATGGCACAGAAAGGGTCCGATGTAGATATGTTGCGGGAATTGAGCGGTCACAACGGAAACGATCCGGCGCGGTCATTGCTGGATTTGATCGAGTTGAAGGTGTTTGATCTGGAGCTTGCGGCGTGGTTCGTGGCGCAGGTTTCGCGGGGGGCCAGTTATATTGCGGGGTCAGGTCCGGGAGGGATTGGAAAGACGACGACGATGAGGTCGTTGCTGAGTTTTGTGCCGGACCAATTGAAATTTGTAAAGGCGCTTCCGGGAAAGGTTGCAGAGGTCAATGGTTCGGCGTGTTGTGTTGTGTCCGATGAGTTGAGCGATCATCCGCCGCCGACGTATTTGTGGGAGCAGGATTTGCGGGATTTTTTTGCGCTCTCGGAGAAGGGCCATTTGTTGGTGGGGAACATGCATGCGGATGAGTTGGATGAAGTCCATGAACAAGTTGTGAAAACAAATCAAGTTCCGGAGTCGCAATTTCGTGCGCTCAATCTGTTTGTGTTTATCTGCCTGGAAGGCGGGAATCCTTCAGGGGGTCGTGTGAAGGATACGACGACACGACGGGTGATTAACCGGATTTACTATTCGGATGGGACCTCGGCACACGAGTTGGTTTACACGCTAGAAGGAGGTTTGCTGTCCAATGCGCCGCGCGATCTGGTGTACGAGGGGCGTTGCCGAACATTTCTGGAAGAGAAACTGAAGCGTGAAGAGCGGACGCTGGAAGAGGTACGGAAAGGGTTTTTGGAGTGGCAGCGTAAGTCCAGATGATTTGCACTGAGTTTTACGTTCTACAGGGTAGTTTATTGGCTTGACAAAAGAGTATGTATAACGCATAAATGTTTGTACATAAAACCGTTCTGGGGGGCGGCAGGTCATCAATACCTCTTCTTCGAGGAGCCCGGGGATGTCCTTTCGCATTGAAGTAGATGAAGTGTTTCAGGTTGTTCGGGTGGAGGCAAGTGGAGATCTGAATCCAGATGTTGGATTACAAATTGCAGGTGAAGCGACGGCTGTAGCGGAGCCTCACGGGATTAAGCGATTTTTGTACGATTTCCGTGAGATGGTTCCCAGGTCGATTGCGGCGGAGGTGTACCAGCTTCCTTCTCGTATGGGGGAGGCAGGCATGGATCGATCGCAAAAAATTGCCGTGGTGTATACCGGAGATGAGGAGCGTTTCCGGTATTTTGAAACTGTGGTTCGTAATGCAGGGTTCGAAGTGTTTCTTTTTACGGATATCGATGATGCAATGCAATGGCTTATCGGGGATGGTGGGAGTTAAATGAGATTGAATAAGGCGGGTTTACGCCCGTTGAAAGAGGTGGCCCATCCCCACCGGGCGTTCGGTCCGGTGGGGATTTTATCTATATGCGATTATGGGTTGTGAGGGAGGATTTATGGTGGGACAGGATACAAGAATACCCTCGGTTGCGGTAACAGGTGCGCTGGGCAATTTGGGTTGGAAACTGATGGTGCATCTGGCGCAAAACAACATGGTGAAACGACTGGTCGCACTGGATGCGCATGAACCAGATGCGGGGCGTGCAGCGGTGCTGGTTGCGGATACGCAAGCCGAGGTGGAGTTTGTCCGGTGTGATTTGACGGACTGGAACGACCGAGGCTGGCGGGAAGCCATTGCGCGGGTGGATGCGGTGGTACATTTTGCCGCGCAGAATCCGTTCCCGGAGGCATCGTGGGACGATGCAGTGAAGTCGCTGGACATGGTGTTGAATGTAGCACAGGCGGCGGCAGATGGTGGGGTGCGGCGGGTGGTGTTCGCATCGTCGAACCACGTGATGGGGCGGTACAAGGATCGGGAGGAGCCAGTGGGTTCGGGCGAGTTGCGTACAGATCTGGAACCGGGAACGGGGACGTTGTGGCATACGGGGAAGAAGCCGATGGACTCCACGGTGTACGCGGTGTCCAAGATTGCAGGGGAACGAGCGTGTAGGACGCTGGGGAGCCGCTCGGGTGGGAAGACGACGTTTGCGTGTGTGCGGATTGGATGGTGCCAACCGGGGGAGAATTCACCAAAGACGCTTTCGGCGGCGGGAACGCCCACGCAGGAGAGTGGAGCAGGCGTGATGGACGCAGAGACGTACGAGCGGACGGACCGGTGGTTCAAGCAGATGTGGCTTTCGAACCGGGATTTTACGCAAATTTTTGAGCGGGCGGTAGAGGTGGATGGATCGACCTGGCCGGGTGGATGTGTGGTTGTGAACGGGATGTCGAACAATAAGGGAATGGCCTGGAGTCTGGACGAAGCGCGGCAATGGTTGGGGTACGAACCGGTGGATGATGTGTATGGGGCGTAGAGAACGGACGAAGAGGTGAAGTGAACGATTAAAAATTGACAAATATCAAATATCAATTGTCAATTTTGGGACAACTGGAGAGGTGTAGAATGGCGAGGCGTGATGCAGGGCGAAAAGCGGAATATGTGAAGGCGGTGACCCGGGGAGAAGGGTTTGTTTCGTGGCAGAGTCAGAAAGCGGGTTCTGCACAGGAGAAGACTTTTCGGGAGCGGGTTGAGAGACGGAAAGACCGGATGTTGCGGGAGCGGGTGCGGGTGAAGCATCCGGCGATGTTGAGTGAGGAGGAGATTGATCAGGCGCGGCAGAATATTAAGCGGGCGCCCTGGGCGAAGCAGTGGTTTGAGGGGCAACGGGAGATTGCGGAATATATTGTGGGACAGCCTGCGGGGTACGTGGCGGAGATGATTGAGGAAGATACGCCCTGGATCGGGTATACGTTTATGTGCCCGAATTGTTATGGGATAAAATCTTTTTCGGGGGTTGAGTATACGACGATTGGGTGGGAGTACCGTGATCCGCACAAAATGAAGTGTAAGGCTTGTGGTGAGGTGTACCCGAATGAGAAGCATCCGGAAGCGACGCAGCTTGTGTGTCCGCGAATGGGGCGGACGCTGACGTTTTATGAAAATGAGGAACAGCGCCGACACCCGAGAGATCGGAGTGGGAAGTATGCATACCGATATTCCAATACGCCGATCGATGCGTGTTTTTCGGGGATTGTGCGGGAGCGGAAGGTGACGTTTATGATGAACAGTGCCCGGTCATTGGCGTTGATGTATCGGATGACGGGAGAAGCCCGGTATGCGGAGAAGGTGGTGGAGATCCTGGAACGGCTCACACATTGTTTCAGTAAGGCCTGGTTGTACCACGATTGGCGCAATACGGTGGCGGATTGCGATCCGCTGTACGCGGCCTGGCATGATCAGAGTTTGCCGCTGGAGTTCAAGCGGAATGTGTTTGAATATACGTATGAGAAGGATACGATGGATCGGGCTTTGATGCAGGTGACGTACTGGGGCGCAGGGCGTTTTTTGACGAGTACGGGAGGGATCAATCACCTGGTGGATCTGTGTCTGGCGTACGATCTGGTGTATCAGGCGAAGGGAACGGATGGGAGATTGTTGTGGACGCCGGAACTGCGTGAGCGAGTGGAAAGGGATTTGTTCCTGGAATGGGTCATGGAGGCGGAGCCATTCCTGGGTGGGCGCGGGAAGGCGAAGACGGTGAATAACAAAGCACCCCGCGCGTACAATGCGATGGCGGCGGTGGGCAAGTGTCTGGGGATCACAGAGTTTGCAGATACGGCGCTGAAGGGCTACGAGGCCATTCGGGATACATCGTTTGGTTTTGACGGATTCAGCCACGAGACGCCGTCGTATAATGAAATGTATCTCAACCAGATGCTTCTGGTGCCGGAAACGCTTCAGGGGTTTCGCTGGCCGAAGGCGTATGGAAAGCGGCAGGGAAAGGTGGATCTGTACCGGACCGACAAAAAACTCAGGCTGATGATGTACGCGGTTCTGGATTCGTTGCGGCCAGATGGGCGATTGATGACGCTGGGAGATAGTCACCAGTCCAAGATTAAGCGGGTGAGTGGTTCAAATATCCTGGAGATTGGAATGAAGCGGTACCCGGAATATTTTGGGAAACGGGTTCCGGATATGTACCAATTCCGAGGGAGTAAGCCCACGGAGTATGCGGCGCTGTACCTGGATGCGGCGTTGCTCAATGCGAAGAAAAAGGTGAAGACAGAAGAGGGGTTGGATCTACCGGAGGTTTATTTCCCGGCTTGGATGAATGCCCTGTTACGCCATGGGAATGGGATGACGGGTACGGTGCTTTCGCTGACGTTTAATCCCGCGGGTGGACACCGGCATTACGATAACCTGGCACTGTATTACGAGGACCGGGGCAGGATTATGCTGGGGGATCACGGGTACCTGGCCGAGGCGCCGATGCAGCGGTGGGTGAAGCATACGTTCAGTCATAATCTGGTGATTGTGGATGATCAGCAGCAGTTGTTCCGGACAGATGGACTGCGATGGCCGGAGTTGGAGATGATGGTCAGTTCACCGAAGGTTTCGGCGGTGGAGGCGTCGTCCCGGGTGTATGCGCAATGCCAGGATTTCCGGAGGCTGGTTGTGCTGATTAAAGGACCGGGGGCGGAGACGTTTGCGGTGGATGTTTTTAGAGTAAAAGGAGGTAAGAAGCACGATTACCGGGTTTTCTCGGAGGTGGCTTCGAGCGATGCCGGGGATCGGGGTCGGCTTACATTTACTGGATTGAAGATGCCTGTCCAGCCTCCGTTGCCGAAGGTAGGCGCGAGCCAGGAAGAGGTAAATATTTTTGGACTTCGAGACGCGGTTTGCGCCAAAAATCCGTCTGATCGGTGGCAGGCGACCTGGTCTGAAAAAGGGCAGCGATTCCGGATGTGGATGCTGTCTGATGTGGATGAGGTGCAGACGGCCAATGGGCATGGGCAGGAGGTGTTGGCAGAAGCGAGCCACGTGGGCCGCCGGTTGCGGTATGTGGATGCTGTTCGTTGCGGGAAAGAGTTGCAAAGTACGTTCGTCGCTGTACACGAACCGAGCGGTCCGGGAGGTTCGATGCCGGTCCGGAAAGTCGATCGCGTGAGTTTACCGGATCGGGTAGGACCAGATGCGGTGGTGTTACGGATTGAGTCGAAGTGGGGTACGTATTATGTGTTCAGTGAATGCCGCCGGGAGGTTCAGGTGGACGATGTGTGTTTTCAGGGGCGTTTCGGAGTGTTCTGCAAGACGACCGAGGGCGGGAACTGGTTGTTGACATCTGGGGCAAAGACGATGCAGGTCTATGGGTTCGGTTTTGAGGATGCGCCTGCGGTGTGGAAAGGGAAGGTGGTGGATCAGACGGAGACGGGTCTGCGTGCTGAGACGTCAAGGCCTGCGGGGTGGGCGGACGTTCCTGATCAGGTGACGAACTATGTTCGGGTGAAAACCCAGAAGTATATGACGGGTTTTCCTGTTCGTTCGGCAGGGCGGAATCGGATTGTTGTGGAACGGTTTCCTCTTCAGAAAGCAACTCGGTTTGAACTTTCGGAGGTGCGGTTCTGGGGAAATGATGTACCTCCGAATCCTGCGCCACCGGAGCCGACGAAGGATTAAGGGAACCATCTGTTATTCATGGACCGAATTGAGGGTCTTCGCTTCCGATTGGACCTATCCCCCCGGCCCCCCTTTCCTGAGAGGAAAGGGGGAGTGAACTATCCTATCACACGGTATAAGGAGAAAAAATGATGGGTGTACAACCGGGCGAGAAAGAGTTTTGTTTTCGGTTTACGGTGACTTCCGAATTGCCGAAGGATCTGGGGAATGTTCCGATTTTGGCAACGATTGATTTTGGAGAGAAGGTTCGGGAAGCTGGAGCAGAAGGGGTGTTCGATCCGAATTCGATTGTGGTGATTGGTGTAGCCTCTGGAGAGGTGGTGCCACATTTGCGGGCGGAGGATTTTGCGTACGGGGATACGGGACGGGTGGAATGGGCGATTGAAGATCCATTGCATACGGAGTACGAAATTCGATTTCGTGTAGCGGAGAAACGGCCGCCGCTGGAACCACAGGTGATGGTACCCATGGTGGGTGTGGGTGATTTACTGCGGTATAATGCGGGTGAGCCGAAGCCGGTTGCGCTACCCCATTCGATGCGGCTGGTGGATCTGATGGGAGATGGGAAGGCGGATCTGGTGGGGTGCTGGAATTATTATTACCAGCCGGGTTCGCCAATGAGCGGGATCGTGTGTTACCCTCGCGTGGGTGCGGGAGAGGATTTTACGTTTGGGGATCTGGCGAGGCTGCGGTACGTGGAGGAACGGGGCTCGACGGAGTACTATCATTTTCCCGGTGTGTACATTGAGGCGGATTTTGCGGATGTGAACGGGGATGGGCTGGTGGATATTCTGTATGCAGATATGCGCGATGAAACGGTGACCGTGTTTCTGAATACAGGTGAACGGGATGGTGGTGGGCTGCCAATTTTTGTGAAGGAGATGGAGATCCCAGCACCGGTAGCGCAGAACAGCGGGATTTGTACGGTGGATCTGGATGGAGACGGTGTGCTGGATCTGGTGGTGAACGGGCATTTTGTTCGGAATACAAATCTGGAGGGCTGGCCGTTTGAGGCGGCGGAGCCGGTGGACCTGGAAATTGGGAAGCGGTTGACGTTTCTGGATATTGATGGGGATGGAAAATTGGATGCGATGGGGATAGCGGTGGGTGGGTGTGAGCATCGTTTGACGTGGCGGCGTAATCTGGGAGGTGATTCTCTCGCATTTGGGCCGGAGAAGCCGCTGCCGGGGGTAGATCTGGATACGTGTAGCGAGGTGAGGGCCGTGCAGGACGGAGACCGGGTGGGAATTCTGGTGCAGCATAATACGTATCAACATGTTTCTTTTTTTGAATTGATGGAGCGGGAGGGTGGTGTACGAGATTTTGAATATCGGAGACGGTTGCAGTCGGTTTCGGCGGTGCTGGCTTTCAGCGACCAGGGGTGGCCTTGTTTGTGCGATTGGGACGGGGACGGGGTGAACGATATGGTGATTGGTGGGGGATATGGGTGGCCGCGGATTGTGATCAATAAAGGGAGTAATCAGCGGCCGGTCTGGACGGAGCCGGAGGTGATTCTGTCTGAGGGGAAGCCGATCCGGATTTTGCGGGATGAGATTCTGTTCAGCAAGCACTGGCATAACATGGGGTACACGTATCCGGTGTTTGTGGACTGGGACGGAGACGGGTTGCCGGATTTGATGATGCCGAACGAGACGAATCGGATTGTGTGGTATCAGAATATTGGGACGGTGGAAGCGCCGAGGTTTGGGCCGCGTCGATTCCTGGAGGTGGACGGGTTTCCGGATTCGGAGGTATTGAGGAAGGAGACGGGCAGGAAATCTTCGGACAAGAGTCAGCCCAACAGTCCTTATCCGTATGATGAGAGTTCGCCATTTTTCTGGCGGTCGGGCGCGGCATTTGCAGACTGGAATGGGGATGGGTTGATGGATTTTATTGGGCATGACGAAACGCGGAAGGCGACGTTGTTTTCTCAGTATAAAGATGAAGATGGGAAACTGCGACTGAAGAAGGGCGAGCACGTGAGGTTGGTGGATGGCCGAGAGATTGATGATTCGATTGTGGGGCGGACGAAGCACTGGACGGAGTCGTTTCGGGCGGTGGATTGGGATGGCAACGGGCTGCTGGATCTGGTGTACAATTGCGCGGGAACGGGGAAGATTTATTTGTTGCGGAATGTGGGGTCGAAAGCAGAGCCGGTGTTCGATTTGCCCCGGGAGTTCAGGTGTTACGGGGAGGAGATTGCGTATACGGTTCATGGGCCGAATACCTGGCCCGGAGATTGGAATGGGGATGGGAAGCCGGATCTGGTGGGTGCGGTGGAGTGGAGTGTGTATCCGTTTTACTGTTATGCAGCATTGGAGATGGAGAAACATCCAGAGTATCGGATTGGGAAAGTGGAGTAGCCCTCACCCTGCCGGGCAAAGCCCGGCAGGGTGAGGGCCGCTGTTCATTTGAAAGGAGAAATACGATGGCCGAGGTGCGTCCGAATGTGGTGTTGATTACGACCGATCAGCAGCGAGGGGATTGTATTGGGCTGGATCCGTGTGCACCGAAGGTGTTGCAGACGCCGAATCTGGACTGGCTGGCGCGGTCCGGGGGACATTTTCGGCGGGG
>JAQCGA010000029.1 GCA_027619145.1 bacterium
CCCCTACCGGATGACCCGTGGACTCGGGGAAAAGGGGGCTACAAATTGCTTCAGTATTTATCTATGGGAATCCCGGCAGTGGCCAGCCCGGTAGGCGTGAACCGGGAAATTGTAACAGATGGTGTACATGGATTTTGGGCTTCCAACTCGGCCGAGTGGGTGGGGTGTCTGGAACGACTGGTTGAGGATGCGAGTCTACGCAGGGCGCTGGGGGGGGCTGGCCGCCGGAAGGTGGAAGCCTGTTATTCCCTAGAGCGAAGCAACCGGCATCTTCTTCAGATTCTGGAATCGGTTGCAGGTGGGCAGGGCTAAGGGATTATTTTAATTTGCGTTCTACGGAGCCCCGGTTGCGGCAGTTGTTCCGGGAGTTCGAGTTTGATCCTCTGGCGGATGTTATTGCACGGGTTCAGACCGGATAGAGGGTTCTGTCGGTGTTTCTAATAGCTGGTTTTTGTTGATTTTTGCTGGTTCTGTGGTTATATTCAACTTTTTTGCCACATGCCCGTACCCCATTGCAGGTTTTTCAATCTGGAAGCCGGTTGTCTGCACAAGATTATATACAACGGCCGCCCATACGACTGGTCCGAATTATTGACCGGTTAAACGTGGGAGGGCCCACGCACCAGGTATCGCTACTTTCACGCGATCTGAATTTGTACGGATACCGGACCGTGCTGGTCAAAGGCCAGGTCGCTTTCGGCGAAGAGGAAATGACAGATGTCGTTTGCCAGGCAGGTATTCGTCCGGTGGAAGTTCCGGGGCTGAGTCGTTCTATTTCGCCCATGCAGGATCTGCGTGCTTTTCTTATTTTATACCGCTTGTTGCGGCGGATTCGCCCCCATATTGTGCATACGCACAAATCAAAGGCAGGAGTGCTGGGCCGTCTGGCGGCCTGGATGGCCGGGGTTCCCGTTACCGTACATACATTCCACGGGCTGGCGTTTAAAGGTTATTTTTCGTGGTGGAAAACGGCTCTCGTTGTTTGGGCGGAACGATTGTTTGCACGGCATACGGATGTGCTCATTGCTGTAACGCACCGCCAGAAGGGCGAGTTGCTGGAAGACCGAATCGCGCCATCTTCTCGGATTTTCCCTGTTCCTCTGGGGTTGGATCTGGAGCCTTTTCTGACCTGTAATCGGGCAGATGACGCGTTTCGGAGGGAATTGGGTGTTGCTTCTTCTGTGCCACTGGTCGGCATTGTAGCGCGGCTGGTTCCTATTAAAGATATTGAGACGTTTCTTCTTGCGGCAAAACAGGTTGTGCAGCAGATGCCGGAGGCCCGTTTTGCGGTGGTGGGCGACGGAGAGTTGCGGGAAGAACTGGAAGCGTTTGCCCGGCAGCAAGGCATCGCAGATGTGGTTCACTTTGCAGGGTTCCGGAGAGACATGGTACGGATTTATGGAGCCCTGGATCTGGTGGCGCTGTCTTCGATCCACGAAGGCCTTCCGGTAAGCCTGATTGAGGCGATTGCGGCCGGTTGTTACGTGGTGGCTTCACGCGTTGGCGGTGTTGCGGATCTGGTACGGAATGAACAAATAGGTTTGATGGTTTCACCGGGCAACAACCGGGCGCTGGCTGCGGCCATTGTGCGGGCGTTGACGGAATGTCGGCGGGTGCCAGAAGAAGAACGGCGCCAGGTTGGCATACGGTATGGAATTAATCGGCTGACAGAGGATCTGGATCACCTCTATCGGACACTTCTCGACCATAAGCAGAGCAGGCAGGCCGGGGGCGCTGTTCCGGGTGTCTGTGGGGAAGGGATGAGCGTATGAAGGCTCTGATTACCGGGGGTGCGGGATTTATTGGGTCGCATCTGGCCGAACGACTGTTGAAAGAGGGCAACGAAGTTTTTATTATTGATGATTTGTCCACTGGAAACCTTGAGAATATTCGGCACCTGGAAGAAAACCCTCGTTTTCACATTAAGGTGGGTACCGTTCTGGACCCGGATGTGCTAAAGCCGCTGGTAGATCGGTGCGATGTGATTTATCACATGGCCGCTGCCGTGGGCGTGAATTACGTGATTGATAACCCGCTGCACTCTCTGACGACCAATATTCGGGGTACCGAAATTGTTCTGGAACTGGCCAATAAGCGAAAGACAAAAGTCATTCTGGCCTCAACGTCGGAAGTTGCAGGCAAGAAAAACGGAAAAGCAACATTCCAGGAAGATGATGACCGGCTACTGGGACCCACAACGGTAACGCGGTGGATTTATTCTACGTCTAAGGCTGTGGACGAGATGCTGGGTCTGGCGTACTGGCGAGAAAAGAAATTGCCGGTGGTTATTGTGCGGTTTTTCAATGTGATTGGTCCCCGGCAGTCTGCTCGATATGGGATGGTGGTTCCCCGGTTCATCAAGCAGGCCCTGCTGGGACATCCAATTACTGTTTATAATGATGGAGAACAGCGGCGGTGTTTTACAGATATTGAAGATGCCTTAGATGGGTTGACATCTCTGGCTGAGCATCCAGAAGCGCCGGGAGAGATTTTTAATTTGGGTGCCAAGGCCGAGACGAACGAAACTAGCATTAAGGATCTGGCGCATAAGATTAAGGCGTTAACCGAGAGCGATTCAGCCATTGAATTTGTTCCATATGACAAGGCATTTGCCAAGGGTTCGTACGAGGATTTGAATTATCGGATTCCCGACTTGACCAAGATTCGAACCCTGGTAGGATACGAACCCCAGATTAGTCTGGATTTGACGCTTCGGCGCATGATTGAGCATTTCGAATCTTAAAACGTGGGGTTCAAGCCGAGCGCTTGTTTGTGGAAAGGTCGTACAGACGGCGGTCTGTGGCGTTGTACGCATATTGTTTTTAAAACCATCAGGATTTTTCTGGTAATTCGCTGGCGTTTAGAGCCATCCAGTGGTCTCTTGTAGAACAGGAGCCGGACCGGGCTGGCTTCGCGTCAGTTTTTTTTTGCCGGGTTCCCACGTGGAGGCCGGAGTGAGCCGTTGGGTCCGAATGTCTATTTTGAAGCAGAATATCGCCCTGGTTGTTGTGCTTGGCCTGTTTGTCCTGCTGCTGGGCGGGTTGGCCTCGGGAGTGTCTTTGCTGGATGACGACTGGGGGCATTTGCAACTCAGCACAGCGGGGTTTGGAGAAATTCTTACGAGCAGTTGGGTAGGCGCGCAAGGTGCCGGGGGATATTACCGACCGGTGGTTTCAGCCTTGCTACGGCTGGAGTTTCTGCTGGTGGGATTCGCCCCACTTCTGTACCATATCACGAATGTTTTGATTCACTGCCTGTGTGCGCTGCTTGTGTATCGGCTTGCACAGAGATTATTTCCGAATGCTCCTCCGGCGACAGCCTGGACAGCCCTGCTTTTTTTTCTGGTGTTGCCCATTCATACGGATGTGATTTTCTGGATTGTGGCGCGTACGGATTCTGTTTGCACCCTGTTTTATCTATGGACTTGTCTGCTGTTTATTGATCTTTCGCAGAGGCCGTCTGCTGTGCGCTGGGCCGGGTTTGGACTGTGTTTTCTACTGGCATTTTTTTCAAAAGAAATGGCGTTTTCTCTTCCGGGTGTTCTGGTGCTTCTGGCGTTGCACCAGGGGAATGGGCGACAGGTTCATATGCGCAGGGCGCTTGTGTTGTCTTGTGTATTGCTGGTTATTTACCTGGGCACCCGGCAGGTTGTGCTAGGCGGGGTGTTTGCCGGTGTGCCAGGGCGGAATTTTTCGGTTTGGCTCTGGGCGCGGCAGGTGTTGCGGGCCGGGATGATGATGGGGATGACGGATTTTCGATTTTTTGGAGCGGTGTTGCTGGTGGCAACTGCCGCCGCATTTGTTGTTCTGGACCGGAAGACAAATGTGGTTCGAGATGTTGTTTTTCTGGGTGGAATCACGCTTTTTACTCTGGTGCCTGTGCTGGGCCGGATTCACCGATGGTATCTTTATTTGCCTTCGGTATTTTTCTGTCTGGCACTGGGGCGTGTGTGGTCCGGGCGGAGCGGTTATTTCTTGCGTGTTCGGGGTGTTGCGCTGGGCGTGCTCATTTTTTATTTTGGATGGACATTGTCCCGCGAAGGTGGATTCTGGCGTGAAGCTTCTGCGGTGAGCGAGGGGGTTGTGCAAGATGTGCTGTCTGCGCTTTCCGGGACGGAACAGACCACATATTTGATGAATGTGCCGTCTGCCTATTCGCCGCCAGGCAGTCTGGGTGGCAAACCTCTGTTTGCATTTGCTCTTCCCAATGCGCTGGCGATTCGTGGTGGGGTTTCAGGTGCGAAAACTCCTGTTGTGGTGAACCACCTCTGGCTACAGCACCATCTGGATTTCCGCACAGAGGTGTCCCGGTTTTCGCACGACCAATTTCGGTTGCTTGTTACACACGGTGGCTTTTTTTCTTTTCACAATCCGGGCGATGATGCGGTGTACGCACAAGATGGGAAAACGGTACAGGCGGTTGAACTGGCGAGGCCCTGGGGGCAAATTGATGTGCACAACCGCAACGAGATTGAGGTGCGGCTGAATATGAAAGAAGGAGATCGGGTGCTGATCTACGATGAAGGCCGGGTGCGCGAGGTTGTACTGGGCAATGTGAAGTGATAAATGATATAGATTCCGGTTTTCCAAACAGGTGCAGGGGAAAAAGATGATGTGTCGTATTGTCCATATACTGTTTTTTAGTCTGGCAATTGTGACAGGAGCGCAGGCGGCTGGCCGTGGGGTGCGGTTGGTTTCGTCGGATGAAGCAGGCGTGCTTTTGGAAGTAGATGGTGTGGGATACAGCATGCGGAGCGTGCTGGTGGACGGGCAGCGCTTTGACCAGATTGATCTACCGGGCGGGATGTGGCTGCCCGAACCAGGACGTCCTGCTGTACCGGTTCGCAGTGCATTGGTAGGGATTCCGTACGGTGCACGTGTGTCTGTGACGGTGGTAGAAGCAGAGTACGAAGAAGTAGCTGAGGTCGAACTGATGCCTGTTCCCGGAGCTGTTGGAGAGGAGCAAGTCGCGGGTGAATCTGTGCAGATGCGTACTGTACCGAGCCCGGAATTCTATGCGCAGGATCGCTTTTTCCCGACTGACCAGGCCGTGGTTTCTCGGGTAGGTATTTTGCGAGATCAGCAGGTGGCCACAGTTTCTTTGCGGCCTGTTCAATACAATCCAGTTCGGAAATTGTTGCGGGTGGCCCGGCGGCTTCGGGTGCGGGTGCAGTTCGTGCGTTCTTTTGAACAGCAGATGGTGCAATCTGTTCGGCCCAATGAGAGTGATGCGTTCGAATCTCTTTACCAGAATGGTTTGTTGAACGCCCAGCAGGCCAGCGTCTGGCGCGGGCGTGTATTAGATGGAAAAGAAAAAGCTCTGCGGAAACAGGCGGCGGATTGGTACGATCCTGCGGCGGTTTATTATAAGGTACACATCCGGGAGGATGGGTTGTACAGGCTGGATGCGAAGTGGTTCGAGGATTCGGGGATTTTGTTACAGCCGGGCGGGCTGGATCGGTTGAAGATGTTTTTAAACGGGGAAGAGACGCTGTTGCATGTTCAGGATGGCGGAGATGGGAGGCTGGACGAAGGCGAAGGCGTTTATTTTTACGGCTCGTTTCGACGGGCACCGGACCGGGACTTTGAAAACGAATTGGGGCGTGAGCAGGTATACTGGCTGACGCTGGATGGTGGGGCCGGGCGTCGCTTCGTTGTGGGGAATGCCGCACCTATAAGCGGGTTTCCTGATGCGGTGCGTTTTCAAGACCGGGTACATGTGGAGGTGGATTCGCTGTTCGATCCTTTGAGTGCCGCACCAGATGCAAACCGGGATCACTGGTTCTGGTTGAGGACCGGGTCACCGGGGAAGCCGGGATCTGTGTATGAAAATGTGGGCGAGTTTCCTGTGACGGTGGGCGTGTCGTTGCCGGGGCTGGACCCGGGGGCGAGTGTCCCTGCCAGAGTTCGGGTAGGGATGCATGGATTGACGTTCCGGACTCAATTTTCGCCGGATCACCATACGGTGGTTCGGCTGGGGGATGGAACGGTGGTTGCGGACGACCGCTGGGACGGCGTGGTAGCGTTTGTTGCCAACGGAGAGGTCCCGGCCTCTGTGTTAACTTCGACGACGGCGGTAACTCTGGCAACGCCAGGCGCACCGGATTTTCCGGATACTTATATTGAAAACGTGTTGCTTAACTGGGTGGAGATTACATATTCTCGTCGGTACGAAGCTGTGGGCGGCAGGCTGAAGTTTGAACCGAATGTGACAGAGGGGCGCACGTTTTCGGTGGGTGGGTTCGGGACGCCGCAGGTACAGGTGTATGATTTGGAAGGTGGCCAGGTTTTTACCGGGGTTGTGGTTTCCCCTCAAGGAACGGGGTACCGGGCGCGGTTCGAATTGGCGAACCCGGCGGGGCAGTTTTTGGCTGTGGAAACAGCAACCGCTCAGCGCCCGGCACTGGCACAGTTGGATGTGGCTTCGCGGTTGAGTCGCGATGGAGCAGGTGCGGAGTATGTTATTGTAACCGGTCCCACGTTTCGAGCCGCAGCAGAACAATTGGCGGACCATCGCCGTGCTGGAGGACTGCGCACGATGGTGGTAGATGTGGACGATATTTACGATGAGTTTTCATTTGGCCAATTTGAGCCAGAGGCCATTCGGCGGTTCGTACAATATGCGTTTGAAACGTGGGATGTGCGGCCCACATATCTTTTGCTTTTTGGACGGGCGAGTTTTGATTACCGGGACTTTTTCGATCAGGTGCGTTTCGGGCGTAAAAACCATGTACCTGCACTGCCTTTCCAGGGGTATTCGTTGCCAGCGTTTACCACACGAGGGTTGTCATTTACAGATCATCAATACGGGATGGTTGCGGGCGACGATCCGTTTCTGGATGTATTTGTGGGTCGGTTGTCTGTGAACAATGTGCGTGAGGCAGAGACGGTGGTTCGTAAGGTGACAGGATACGATCTGGCTCCGCCCGCGCCCTGGCACGATCGCGTTTTGTACATGGCCAATTACGAAGAGCCAGCGGTTTATGCCGATGCATCCGATGCGGTTGCGGCGCTTACGACCGAACCTTTGGGATTGGAAACATTCCGGGTGTACAACAAGAAAGATACGCCACCTGAACCCAACGAAGATACGCGCGAGGTGATCCGCCAGATCAACGAGGGGCGGCTGGTGGTAAATTACTCGGGCCACGGCAGTGTTTCTTCTATGCAGAATTTTTTAAGAGGGACGTACCAGCAACAGGATTACAGCTATATGAGCCAGATTCGAAATGAAGACCGGTTGCCAATGGTGGTGGCCCTGTCTTGTCTGAACGGACAATATGCCGATCCGCGTTTTGCGTGCCTGGCGGAGGAGATGACGGTAAAATCCGACGGGGGTGCGATTGCGTACGTGTCGGCTTCGGAACTGGCGTTGAGCTATGTGAATACTTTTTTAAACCGTGTGATGTTTCAAGCCCTGTTTACAGATGGGATTCGACGGCCGTCTGTGAGCCTGGCACTGGCAAAGATAGGCGTGTACGAAGACTCTGAGGTGTTTTTGCCTTCGCTGTACGCAATGAATCTGATTGGCGATCCGGCCCAGGAGTTGCGGGTGCCGCCCGGTCCGGATTTTGTGTTGCCAGCAGATGGTTTGCGGTTGGAGAAAAGCGGCGTGCTGACCGTGGCAGATTCCACGCGTGTTCGAATCCGGCTGGTGAACCGGGGGATTGTGTCTGGGGCGGATGTAGACGTTTTGCTACTGGACAGGAATCTGGACCGGGGCGAAGTGGACACCCTCTTTTCGGGAAGGGTGCCTTCTTTTGGGCAGGAGGACAGTATTACCGTGTACTGGCGGTTGGCCGGACGGGCTGGCCGGCATTTATTGGAAGCCGTTGTGGATCCAGATGACCGCATTGCGGAATTAGACGAGCGCAACAATGAAGTGGAACTGGAAGCAGAGGTTTTCGGTGCACTGCAGGCGGTGGTCACAATGCCCCGGCAAAGCCAGGTGGTTTCGGCTGCTGCTGCGCACCTGGTGGTGCGGGTGGAAGACGGGGTGGAAGGCGAGGTGCTGGGCGAATTTGAGGTGAGCCGGTCTTCGGAATTTGGAGATGCCGTCCGGTCTGGTGTGCTGGGAGGAGAAGAGGGTCTGGTGCACTGGCAGCCTGCGGGGCTTTCGGAAGGAACGTATTTCTGGCGTGCCCGGCTGACAGATGGCAAGGAGACAGGGGCCTGGACACCGGTGCAGATGTTTGGGGTGTCGTCGAGTGTTCCGGACGGTGAACTGATCTGGCGGCAACGTGGAACGGAGGCACGGCAACTGGGTGGGGGGATCGATGTGGCGCTGGATGGAAACGGGCATGTGGCACGCGTGCAGGAACCGCCGCCGATGCGGTTTACCGAAGAAACGAGGGAAGCGTCCTTTCCTGCAGAGGGTGTGGCCGGTACAGCGGTTTTGTGCGCGGATGGAACCTATGTGTATGTGACCCGTTTTTATTCTCCTTCGGCAAATTATCCGGGCAAGGACGTGTTTGGGCGTATTGGGACGGGGTTTGGGGGAGCTTCTGAAGGAAAGAACTTTGGCGTGGCATCTGAAACCCCGGTGCAGGGCATATCGGCCACGTATCACAGTGACGGGTTCATTTATGCAGGAGATGGACGCTGGGAAAGTCTGGTGCGGATTTCGCCGGTTACCGGCGTGGCGGATCGGGTGAATGTGCCGGCCGGACTGCTGGAGCTTCGCAATGGTCTGGCTTCAGAAGGACATTCGTTGATTACATCTGATGGTACGCATATCTACAACGTGTCTGCCGGTGTGGCGGGTGTCCGTCGTGCTGGCTGGCTGGTGCGCGTATTCAACCCGGACGAAGACTGGCGGCTGGTGCGTGAGTTCAATGTGGAACCCACCTCTACGGGATTCACATTTTTGCATACGGATGGGATTATTGCGGATGGGCGATATCTGTATCTGGTGGAGTTTGGAACCGGATTGACGCATAGGGTGCGGGTGGTAGATGCACAAGATGGACACTTTATAGAGGAATTTGAGAGCGACCAGGCGCAAACAGATCTCCTGAACGGACAGTACGACTGGGTGAACAACAAGGTGTGGTTCGGGCAGTTAAACGGCCCCATGATTCACCGGTATGCCGGGATCCGTTTGCCAGAATCCGGTAGTTTAACTTCGGGACCCATTGGGCCGGCCGGGGGCTGGAGCCAGCTCCAGATCGCATTGCAGTCATCGGGTACTGGGCGTGCGGAGGTAGATATTTTAGGCGAAGATGTTTTGGGAACATTCCGGCCACTGGAAGGCTGGACTGGGCTTTCGCCTGCAGGTGGAATTGACCTGAGCCCGCTGGGTGCAGATGTACGCCGTCTGCGGGTACGGGTGCGGTTGTTTGGAGAAGCGTTACGTCCTTCTCCAGGCATGTCAGAGTGGTCGGTACGTTATCAGCCCGTTTCGGATCTGGCTCTTTCTGGGCTTACAGCAGAACCCACAGCCGTACAAGAATTGGAGATGGTGCGGCTGGGTGTGGTTGTGTTGAACCGGGGACCACTGGATGGCGTGCGTGGTGCCTCGGTGGCATTTTACAGCGGGCAGCCCGAACAGGGTCGGTTGATTGGTCGAACCGCGGTGCCGCAGCAGACGCCGTTGGGGAAGAAAGCCCAGGTGACCCTGGTGTGGAATACGGCGCGTTTTCCGGGCAGCAACCTGGTAACTGCCCGGATCGAAGATGCGTCTGGTCGCCCGGGTTTGAATGCGCGGACGATTGTGCTGGAAGAATCTGTTGAGGTGGCTCCCAGCGGCGATGCAGATGCGCCCACGGTGGAGTTGACCGCGCTGGATGCGGCCGGGGAAGTACGGCCGGATGATTATCTTCCTTCGGAGCCCAGGTTCCTGATTGTATTGCGGGATTCGAGTGGGATTAACGCGTCTTCGGTTCGGATCCGTTTGACGAGTTCGGCCGGAGAGGTGCCGGTGGATTTGACTTCGCCGGAGGTTACGAGCCGGGAAGGCGACGAGACTTCGCTGCGGTTCGAATACGGACCCACGCTGGAAGATGACCGGTATGAACTGACGGTGTCCGGAGAGGATCAGATAGGCAACGGACCTGCGCAGAAGACACTGGTTTTCCAGGTGTCTTCTGATTTGCGGATTGAGAAGGTATTAAATGTGCCCAATCCGATGTCCGATGAGACGGAGTTCACGTACATTTTATCTCACCCGGCATCGGTGGTGGTTCGGGTATATACGGTGGCAGGACGCCTGGTGCGTGTTCTGGACGGTTTGCCGGGCCGGGCCGGATTTAATCAGGTTCGGTGGGACGGGCGAGATGCAGGCGGCCATATGCTGGCCAATGGGGTGTACCTGTATACGGTAACGGCGGACGATGGCCAGGAGAAGGCGCGGGTAAAAGAGCGGTTGATTGTGTACCGGTAGAATTTTTGGTACCGGTATTTGCGGGGTAAAATGCGAGATGGTTTCCAACGGAGCCTCGGATGTGTTTTCCGTTTATTCGATACAAGGAGATTTCTGTGATACGGCCAACCGAACAACAGCGCCAGGACTGGGAAGATGAAGGGTACGTGATTGTAGAACAGGCGGTTGCTGGGGATGCGTTGAAACGGCTTCAGGCGGCATTTGAGCGTTGTGCGATTGAGGCGCGGGCGGACTGGGTAAAGGGGATTGCAGAAGGGACACGATCTGCGGCGTATTTTGATATTCCGAATGCCCTGGAGAAGGACGAAGCGTTTATAAACCTGGCGGACAATCCGAATTGGTACGGGTTGTTGATGGACTTCACGGATGGAGACCTGATTTTTCTGGGGCCACAGGTGCGGACGTTGCCGCTGAGTCCGGCGAGTTATTCCTGGTGGCACCCGGACATGAAGCGCCCCGCGCCGTTGCACATCAAGGTGCAGGTTTATCTGGATGATGTGGCTCCGGACGCTGGTGCGTTTGCGTATGTTCCAGGGAGTCACAAAGAGGGTGCGGGGCCATACCCGACGGTGCGGAATCTGGAGAGTATGCCGGGGCATCGACTGCTGCCGGGCAAGGCCGGTACAGCAATTGTGTTTAATACGTACGGGTGGCACACGGCGATGGTAAACCGAACGCAGAAACCGAGACGGTCTATTATTTTGACTTACGAGAAGTGGACAGAAGGTCGTGTGCAACCCGGCACATTTGCTTCGATTGCAGATCAATTGACGACGCCGGAGCGGCGCAAACTGTTCAGTCTGGAGCGATAAATGAGTACGATTGACGCGCATTTGCATGTATTCGAGAAGGTGTCGGCGGAGTTCCCGAGAGAGGCAAACGAGATCTGTCCGGCAGACCGGGCCGAGCCGGTGGAGAAGCTGCTGGAACAGATGGAAACCCACGGGGTGGACCAGGCCGTGCTGGTGCAAATTGGTGGAACGGCACTGGAACACCATGCGTATTTGCAACATTGTTTGAAAGAGTACGAAGGGCGGTTCCGAGGCATCGGGTTGATTCCGCCGGAGAGCGATTCGCCGGAGGATCATATGGATCGACTGGCGGAAGGAGGGGGAATCATCGGGTTCAGGATGTCCAATATGGGGGGGCCTGCAGATCCGCTGGCGCCGATGGATATTCGCACGTTTGGATCTTATCCGATCTGGAAACATGCGGCGGAGAAAGATTACGTGCTGTGGTTGTACCCCAGGGCGAAAGATGCACACCTGGTGCCCTGGCTGGTAGATGCATTCCCGCAGGTGCGCGTTGTGTTCAATCACCTGATGGTTTGTCCGGGTGAGGGTACGGTCTCATTGGACAAATGGGGAAGACCCCATATTGATACCTCGATGCCGCCGATGACGCACTGGTCCACGCTGGTGGCGCTGCATACGTACGAGAACGTGTATATTCTGTGTTCCGGCCAGTACGCATTTAGCAAAGAGGCTTATCCGTACAAGGATCTGGGAGGCTGGCACCGGGGTTTGGTGTCGCGGTTTGGGGCAAACCGGATGATGTGGGCCACGGATTTTCCCTGGATTCTGGAAGAGCCGGGGTACGGGCCGTTGACGAAGATTGTTGACGAGTTGTTACCGGATTTGACGGAGAAGGAAAGAGCAGATATTATGGGTGAAACAGCGAAGCGGTATTTGCGGTTTCCCGGTTAAGAACCATCAGATAACCCAACGAAAAAGGCGGTCGCATTGAAGATGTGCGGCCGCCTTTTTATATTTTGCAGCGAGATGAACTCACTGTTTTTTTAGTTCGGTCCAGTGGCTGAGGGCATTGCCGTATCGAGGATTTGGTAAGGAGACTGCAGAGATGGCACCGTTGAGGAGGTTTCCACGAAGGTGGAGGTCCAGATGGAGGTGATAGGGGTGTTTTGCGGCATCTTCGGTACCCAGGTCTCCGAGCAGTTTTCCGGTCAGGTGGGTTTCGTCGACGCGTGGGTTGTTGACGAGGGTTTTTAGTTGATCGCCGAGCCGGGCGTGGATGTCGCCATCTGGTTGGAATTCCAGGGTGAATGGAATGGGGCCGTTGTATGTATGAACGGTTCCGGACCAGGTTCCGAGCAGGTCGGTGGGTGGATCGAAGGGAGGTGGGGTTGGCGAATCCGATGGGAGACGGGGAGGGCGTTTCTGGAAGTCTGGCAGCAGGTAGGCCAGGATTTCGGTGGCGATCTCCTGAGGAGGGAGTCCTTCGTTGGTGTTGACGAGGACGACTACTGCGAGTTTTTCGGAAGGAACGAGGATGAGCCGGGTGCGTACGCCTGCCATGTTGCCGTCGTGGCGGACTGCCTGGTATCCGCCTTCGTTTTCCAGGAGAAACCAGCCGATTCCGTAGGAGGACGTTTCGTTGATGCGGGCAATCGGGGTTTGCATGGTGTTGATGGTCTGGTCTTGCAGGATGCGTTTTTGGTCCGGGAGGTGCGTTTTGAGGTGGAAGAGACCGAACCGGACCAGGTCGTGGGCGCTGCAGAAGGCGGCAGAACCGCCGGGGTGGTCGAAGGTGTAAAAGGGAATGGGTTTTCCATCTGAGCTATATCGGGTGGCGCAGTGTGGTTCCAATCCGGGGCCGATGTCGATGGAGGCGTGTGGCATGTTGAGCGGGATAAAGATTTCTTCGCGGATAAAATCGGCGTAGGATTTTCCGGAGACGCGGGAGATGATGTAGTCGAGAATGCCGTACCCGAGGTTTGCGTAGCGGTAGGTTTCGCCCGGCGGGGTGATCAGGTTTGCGTAACGGCGGATGGTTTCGTCCATGGGTGGGCGAATGTGTGGCTCGTCCTCAAAAAAGAAGTGATAGTGTAATGGAAGTCCGGCGTTGTGTGCGGCAATATGGCGGATTGTAACCTCTTGCGCATTGCCGATTCGGGTGTTGAGTTTTATTTCGCCGAGGTAGTCATTTGCTGGGGCGTCCAGGTCAATTTGGCCGCGTTCGGAGAGGATCATGAGTCCGGTAGCTGTGATGGGTTTGGTGATGGATGCGAGGGAGTAGAGGGTGTGGGGTGTGGCGGGAATACGGTCTTCTCGATTGGCCCAGCCGAAACCTTCTTCCCAGAGGATTTCAGTTTCCTGGGCGACGGCCAGGGCGAGAGAAGGGGTGCTGGTTTCTACGAGTCGGGTGCGAATGAGTTCGCGGAGAGATGCAATGTTTTCTGGTGAGAGATTTGACACAGAGGGCTCCATGTTGTACTATTGCGGTGATTGTTGAAATTTCTGGGTGGGTATGATTCGGTTTTGTGTTGGCGAAGTCAAGCGCTTTTGCCGGAGGGAGTGAGGCGATGAAGATTGTAGATGTGCGGGCGGTACATCCAGAAGCGCCAGGGGCACCGGAAGACTGGCGGAGCTGGTTGGGGCAGATTCTGGTGGCGGTGGATACGGATGAAGGGTTGACGGGGTACGGTGTGGGCGGTGGTGGTGCGGCAGGGGTTCACGTGGTGCAGACGGTGTTGCGGTCTGTGCTGGTGGGAGAAGATCCGACGGATGTGGGAGTGTTGTGGGAGAAGATGTACCGGGCGACGTTGCCGTTTGGGCGAAAAGGGCTGGCGCTGATGGCACTGAGCGGAGTGGATCTGGCGTTGTGGGATTTGCGCGGGAAGCGGGTGGGTAAGCCGATTGTGGAAGTTCTGGGTGGTCGTGCGGGGGCGAAGATTCCGGCGTATAAGACGTTGTTCGCGTCGGATGATGTGGAAACTGCGAAAAAGGAAGCTGTGCAATTTCGAGCGTTGAAGGTGCATTTGGGCAAGATGGATGCGGGGGCAGATCCGGAGCGGATTGTGGAGTTGGTACGGGAGATGAGGGAGTCGCTTGGGCCGGAGATGCAGTTGATGGCGGATGCGTTTATGAATTGGGATGTGGCGTCTACGCTGAAGGTTGCTGGGCGGATTGCGGAATACGATCTGGTATGGTTGGAGGAACCGTTGCTTCCGGATGATTTGGCAGGGTACGAGGTGTTGAGCCGGGAGAGTCCGATTCCGATTGCGGGAGGAGAGCACGAGTTTACGGCGGTGGCGTTCGAGGTGTTGATTCAGAAACGGCTGCATACGATTTTACAGCCGGACGTGTGTTGGTGCGGCGGG
>JAQCGA010000030.1 GCA_027619145.1 bacterium
CCCAGCGGCGTCCGCTGGTGTCCCAGACGATATGCGCAGTCCGATCGCGCTGGATGACCCGATAGGGCGGCTCGGCGGCAAGCCTTTGCATCGCCTCAGGGGTCGCGCGAACCACCACCATGTATTCATAGCTTCCTGCGCCGGGGGCGCTGCCGTGGTCGATCCACGAGGTCAGGAAGTCCCCCTCTGTGTCCCCCTGGTCCTGATACCCCCGGCCCTTCTGAGGCCAGCGCGCCACGGTCGCCTTCTGTCCGGCAGGAAGATAGTAGCCGGTCTGCTGAACATCGAGGAACCAGTGGGGGCTTTCCTCGTCAAGCGCTCGCTCCTCCGGGAAAGCGGTGAAGTCCGTCCCGTCGAGGGGGGTCTTGGGGAACCCCGATTCGGCGTCTCTGAGCAGACGTCTCTGGCAGAGCGTCGTCTGTACGGGATGGTCCGGCTCGTCGCACGAGATGTCCGAACCCAGGCACAGGATTCGGTCGTCGCTGAAGAACCAGCTCTTGCATCCCCTGAGGGTTTTCCCCCCGGGCATGGACTGGTTCAGTGACATGACGAAAATGCCCTGACGCCCCTTGTGAGAGAGCCCGCCCACAAACGTCTCCGGCGAGTAGGCGGAGGTCCATCCTTCGTCGATTTCCTTCAGGGGAAGCCGGGGGGCCGTGGTGCCTTCGTTCCGACGCCAGTCCCATCCGGCCGCGTTCCGGCCACTCGCCCTTGCGCTGACGGGGTTGCCGCCGGCCAGGATCTCCAGGGCGCCCAGGCCCTGGAAGAGCCCGAAGCAGTTCACCTTGGACTGCCTTTCGGTTCCCCAGACGTAGCAGCTCTGGCCGTGGACGCTGGCCAGCCAGTCATCGCGGCGATGGTTGAGGAGCGCGGCATAGGGCATCACAAAACACCCATTGGGCTCCGATTCAGGCTCTATCCCCAGGCTGCGATAGGGTTCCGCCGTGGCGGCTTCAGGCACCAGGCGAAGATAGGCTGCCGCCGCCTCCCCGTCGATGGCCTGCTCTCCGTCGGGGGTTCCACTGCGCGCCATGCGCTCCAGCCCTGCCGAAAGGTGGTGCGTGTCGTATTCCGCGAAGGGCTTGCGGCCACTCAGCGAGAGCGGTATGTCGGCCTGATTACAGAATATCCGCTGCGCGAGTGCGGCCCGGCGAACTCGTTCATGCGCCTCAGCGCTCAGCCGCCAGGGCGTGTCGCTGAGTCTCTGGAGGGTTCCCGCCAGCCCCGGTACGGCGGAAAATGCGTAGCCGAAGTAGTGGCCGCTGTGATGGTAGGCACTCCCGTCCACTTTCAGGGCGCTGGGGGGCTTCAGGATGGAACGCTCCAGCATCGCTTTGAACGCTCGCATCCAACGGACCTGCTCCTCTGCCTCAGACTGCAGGAGACAGGCACTGAGCAGCCGGGGCACGTCGAGCAGGAAGTAATCCATGTGAGAGAGCGGGTCGGCTTCGGCGAAGAGCGCACCACCGCCCCAGTTCCATAGGAAGTAGTCGCTTTGGCGTCCCAGCCGTCCCGCCTCATCAAGCACGTCGCGCATCAGGAACACGGCGTCGGCCCACATCCCTCCGTACCACCAGTTCCAGTGGAACCCGGCTGCTGCCTGCATCCCCTGATCGTAGAGATGCGCTTCAATCAAGAGGAAGGCCTCCGCCAGCCGGCGACGTTGTTCCACATCGCCGCTGGCCCGATACGCCACCGCCACCTCATGGGCAAGGTCGCTTACGGCGTCGGGGGTCTGGACGTCAGGAGGGAAGTCGGGGCCGTTCTCGTCGTGCCAGTAGTCCTGGTCCGTTGCGCCATGCTCCCCAAATTCGGCGCAGTACTGGAGCAGGCGATCGATACCGGGCCCGCCACGGACGCCGTGCTCGTCCTGCACTATGCCCAGTGCCTCGACCCGATCGAGAACGGCCTTCACCTGCGCTTCGTCCACGCCCGGGCCTTCGCCATGACCCAGCAGCGCACGGATGCCCGCCAACTCTGCCTCCGTCACGTGCTCGGGCCTGGGGTGCCGCCGCTCGTCGGGCCCGGGCCGCTCCCACTGCGCCTCCTCCTCGAGATCGATCCCGCGCGCCGGGTAGGTGAGCGTGTTGTACTTGACCATGTCAAAGAACACGGTCCCCTCGGTCGGCTCTGCTGGCGCGAGGATTCGGATGTTGTCCACCTTCGGTGTAGGGCTGCCGCTTGGGAAATCGTGATAGAAAGGGCGTCCCTGCCGCCAGCCCGTGAAGTTCAGAGGAAACCGGAAGGAGCCGGTGACTTGCTCCCCCTCGCGAAACTCGAAGCGGAGCGCATCGGGTATCGGCTCCTCCACATACACCCACACGGCGAATGAGGGCCTGTTCCTCCCGCCCAGGCCCGCGGTGCGTGACAGGTCGCCAATGCCGTGACGGATGACGAGTTCTTCTCCCCCAACCAATCCCAGCGCAAAGAACTCGTCCCCTTCTTGCTGTGCCGCTGACTGGTGGCGAGGCTCTCCGACCGGGTCGCCTTGAAGTAGTCCGGAACTCCGTCTTCGAACATCTCGCAGTACACCGCCTGTTGAGCCCAGGCGGTTCTGACGCCAAACAATATGCGAGCGGCGTACTTCAGGAATTGCAGCATGGGTATTCTCCTACCTGAGGGGTGAATGAATGCATTCCCGTGGAGGCCGGGCGCTCACTTCTCGGGACCCGGCAACGCACAGTAAACAGAGTATGGGCCGTGGAGACTCGATCTCCTGAGCTATGTGCTTGATCTGCCAGTCCGGTCCCAGAGAGGGACGTCTCTCTTCAAGCGTTGCCTTGATCCATGGCTTGACGCCAATGAAGTCTTGGGTCGATTGAGGTGGGCCACGACCTCATCTGCTTCATTTATTCTTTGGTTACGACAGGCTCAGCAGCAATCGGTCGGCTTTCCAAATAGAGCGTGTCATAACTCAGATCAACCCCACCAGGCCATTCTATAGAACCTGCTATCACACGCGCCGCTTGAAAGATCGCAAGGTTTTGAAGTCGAACAAACACACCCAGATTGAGATACGGCGTTAAGTCAAATATTCGATGCTCACCATTCTCGAACGTTACCTCCATCTGGTAATTTTCCAGCGGGCGTACATGCTTGACATAAGGGTTCATGCTTTCCTCCTACCTCAATGGCTCAATTTTGAATACTTCTTCACCATGAACAGCCAGTTGCCAATTGGCTGTCAATTCTTCGCGGTGTATTTCAATCCACGCTTGCACCAGTCGATCTTTCCCAGGTGGTAGACTACCAGCCAATAATTCGCTATTGTCGATGCTGAATACAGCTTTTTCTTCAGCATATTCGGCGTGTATATGCGGCACATGGTGTTGCTTGTTATCAAAAAAATACATGCGAATCACGATGCCATAAAACATGGATAAAATCGGCACAAGTGTTTCTCCTAAAATCATAGATACCAGCAGCACATTTGTCTGACGCAAGGCTCACCGGCGGCAAAGCCGCCCGGTGCAGCCGGAGTTATACGAGTCTGTCGCCGGTTTACACTGCCAGTTCTCGGGCATGGGCGATGTCTTGCCTGTTCACGGGTCGGAGCTGTGAGGACAGCACGGTGGCCACGGCCACCGTCTGACCTGTAAGCGTGACAAACTCCACTTCATAAGCCGCTCCGTCCCGGTGGATATGAACCACTGTACCTACGTCACCTGCCTGCAGTCCCTCGTCCGGAATATCTTGAGTCAACACAATGCAATCATGTTCTTGAATCATTCGTTTGCCTCCAATGGGTAGGCGGTGATGAGGCGTGGCACGCTTTGGCCTTCGTCTATCTGCCAGACGGTGCGCACACGCGGTCGGCGGTTGTCCGGAACACGCAATTCGCCCTCTACTTCATAACGTGGGCCAAATCCCGTTCTTTTTATCCTGGTCACTTCGTTATGCTGGCCGTGTTCACATAAGGCCGTGGCCAGCACCTCCCACGCTTCCGGCTGGAATCCAAACCCGGCGAAGAATCGGGCTTTGCTCGCGCCATAGCGATGCGCAGAGTTAAGCAAGTAGTTGGTGATTTTTTCTTGCTCAACCAAAGCCAGATGGGCGTTGGGCAGTTTCACGCGTCCTCACTTTCAGAATTGCAGTAGAGGCGATAGACAATGTGGTAACGCTCGATTCTCGCCATCCTGCAATCGCATTCCAATCTCTCTCACCACCGTATAACGATCGTAAGCTGCGGGCGCCTGGCGCGGGCCTTGCCATATCGGGCAGGTACTTCAGCAAGGGCCGTGACAGGTGATCCGTCTGCTTGAGGTGGGGGTTATGTGGATCAGCCGAAGAAGCAGGCGAATTCATCTGCTTCAACCAAGTCCAGGAAATCCTTTATCGATTCGACTTCTGGCACTGGGTCGTAGCAATGCCACTTAAGGTCGGCCCGTTGCCAGTACACCTTCCAGGTCCTCGTGCGTTTGACGTAAGTGGTCTTCGCGATCGCTTGCTCGACCTTCTCGGACGGACTGTCCCACTGCGGTCTGATCTCGAATAGCTCCAGGCTCTGTCCGTCAATCCGGTAACCGAAATCGAGCTCGGACCGTATATGAAGGGGAGGACGGCGCCGCTCCATGAATCCGGCGACCGCCTTCTCTATCTTCAGTATCTCGAAGTCGCTGAGTGCCACGTTTACCGTGCACCTCCGTTGATCTGACCATATAACCAATGTTTAGATTGATCCGCGTAACATGCGGAAATGAATTTTTTGTCCGTATAAAACGCTTAGAAAAAAACAGACAAAGAATGACACTTTCGATTACCGAAAGCTTACCTAAAATTCACGTAACCAATTGTTATTAAATTCGGTTAACGATTTTCGTATGTCATTCCCGCGAAAGCGGGAATCCACGTCGTTGCCCAACAATGGATTCCCGATAAAAGCACTCGGGAATGACGGCAAAACCTTCATAAACAGTTTTCCAATTTGTTCCTCAATGGGTATTCCTCTGAAATTTTAAATGAAAAGTGTCCAAAGAATCAATTATTTAAAATTCAATATATTATACATTTTTCAGGGTTCTGTCTCGGCTTTTTGGATCGGCATAAAAACCCTTTTGGTCGCCGTCAAAAATCGTTCAGTGGACTGCGAACCCCGGCAGGACCTCGGTTGAGAACATGGGTATAAATCATCGTTGTCTTAACATCAGCATGATCCAAAAGTTCCTGGATCGTTCGAATATCATATCCAGATTCCAGTAAATGTGTTGCAAATGAATGCCGAAATGTATGGCAGGTTGCGCGTTTGGCAAGACCGGCTTTGACAACTGCCATTGCGGACGGGAATTTCGCCAGACTCTATTCCCGCCGGTGATGGCTGGCGTTATGATAGCCATTCTATCCTGTTGGCCTTTGTCGAAAAATGTAAGTCCGCTGTTTTCATTCTGCAACCTAAAATTCAACAGCAAGATTTCGTTCTTCTGGAAAAACCGGTTAAAAAAGCCCGCCAGAGATGTCTTCTGGCGGGTATTTCATTTCTCCTTGATCCCGGTCTTTCTGCGATCCAGGCTTTTATGATAGACTGTTGGGTTGGCTACCATACCGCAGCCGAATAGAAACTCCGGATCCGTTCGTCCGATGTGATCAGAGGACCGGCATGAAGAATAGCTGTAGCGACGATGGTTCTGTCTGCTGGATCCCTGTGTTCCCAGTTCAGTTCGATATTTTTCAACCAGGTTGTTTCGTCAACAGGTACGATTTCGAATCTGTCCAGGTGTTGCAGGTTCTGGACGTATTCCTGCAATGAAAGCGGGAGTGTGAGATTTCCTTTTTTGACTTTGATGCCAATTTCCCAGATGGAGATCGAACTGATGAGAATCCGATCTGTGTCGGAGATCGCTTTTTCGGCGGTGCGCGATAGTCGATTTGGATCGAGTGTCCAAAAAATGAGGGCGCTGGTATCCAGAATGACCATTACGCGATGCTCCATTCATCAATTGTCGGCGTGTTTATATCTTCGCTGTATCCCACTTTGCCCTGGATAGAACCGAAGATTTCACTTACGGTTTTATTTTTTTGAATCGGTGTGATTCGCAGAACCGGGCGGTTTCGATCCGTTACGATGAGTTCTTCTCCGCTGGTTTCTATTTCTCTGAAAAGGCGAAGCATATGGGTTTTGAGCTTGCTTTTAGAGACCGTTGGCATTGTGTCCTCCAGAATTTTATAACTATGGTTATGACTATGGTCATAATATAGCGTGATTTTACTGTTCGGGCAAGTTCTGAAGCGGAGGAAAGGTGAGGGTATTTATGTTGTGCCAAGTGCCTGGTGGATAGATTGGGAGGAGATGCGGCCTTCGCGGAGGATTTCGGGTTGGTTGGTAGAAACGCGTACGAGGGTAGATGGGCGGGTGTCTGTGGAGGGGCCGCCGTCCAGGATGAGGTCCACATCCGGGCTGAAGGCTTGCAGGGCTTCTGAGGCGGATTGGGCGGGTGGGCTACCGGAGCGATTGGCGCTGGTGCTGGTGAGGGGGGCGTTCAGGAGAGCGAGGAGAGATTGGGTGACGGGGGCGTCCGAGATGCGCAGGGCGATGGTGTTGCCGGGGCCGAGCATGTGTTGCGGAAGGTCTTTTCGAGCCTGGAAGACGAGGGTGAGCGGGCCGGGCCAGAAGGTATCTATGAGGGTTTGACCGGTATCCGGGATGTGCGATACGAGGGCGTTGAGGTGTTCTGTATTGGGGATGAGTAAAATGATGGACTTGCCGGCGTCTCGACCTTTGACGGCGAAGATGCGTTCGAGAGAGGTGGGATTGAAGGGGTCTGCGCCCAGGCCGTAGACGGTTTCGGTGGGATAAGCAACGAGGCCGCCGTTTCGGATGCAATCTATGGTGCGTTGCAGGCCGGGTTCGTCGGGTTGCAGGATCATGGATGGAGGAGGCCCAGGGTAGATGGCCGGGTGGTGAGACTGCGTTCGTAGGCTGCAGCGAAGAGGAGGAAGTCTTCAAAGCCAACCTGCCCATTTTTGCTGAGGTCGTAGAGGCTGTCTGTAGAACCGTATGCAGAGGCAAAACGCACGAAGTCCGAGAAGTTGATGGCCCCGTCTCCGTTGAAGTCTGCAAGTTCGATTTCACCGGGTTGCTGATTTCCGGGCTGGCCGCTACCTGGCAGTGTGGGGAAGGAGATGGAGAGTTCCCGGATGAGGTGGTTTTCCGTATCTGCAATATAGACCAGGCCTGTGGGACCCACGAAGAGGGAGGCGGGCGAGGCCAGGTTGGTTTCGAGGGCGGAACTTTCGGTTGGGTTGAAGTTGGAAAAGCCCGTACCGGCGGCGGTCTGGATGACGCCGGTGTTGAGGTCCAGTACGCGGATACGGTGATTCTGCGTATCGGCAATATAGAGGTGGCCCAGGGTATCTACGGCTACGTCTCTGGGGCCATTGAGTTGTGCGATCACGGCTGGCCCACCGTCTCCGCCAAAGCCCGCTTCACCGGTGCCGACTACGGTGGTGATGATGCCGTTGAGGTTGACCATGCGGATGCGGTGATTCTGGGTATCGGCAATAAAAACGCGGCCCAGGGTGTCTACGGCTACGCCGTACGGCTGGTTCAGTCGGGCGCTGGTGGCAGAGCCGCCGTCTCCGCCAAAACCAGATTGATTGCTGCCCGCAAAGGTGGTGATGATGCCTTCCGTATCCACTTTTCGGATCCGATGGTTGAGCTGGTCCGCAATCCAGGTATTGCCCAATTTATCTGTTGTAACGCCCGTGGGAACGCTGAAGTTGGCCCGTTCAGCCGGTCCGTTGTCTCCGCCGAAACCGTTTACGGCCTCAGCGCGTCCGGCAAAAGCGTAGATCGTGTCCGTCTGAAGATCAATCCTGCGCACGCGCTGGCTGCCCTGGTCCACGGCGAGGAGGTTGCGGTTCGGCAGAAAAGCCAGCCCCTGAGGTGCGCCGACTCGGGCATTCTCTGCAGGCCCGTTATCGCCAATCGTGCCGCCGATACCATCGCCTGCAAAAGTCTGGATGATGCCGTCCGGGGTCACTCTACGCAGGCGCTGGTTGCCGGTGTCGGAGATGTAGAGGTTGCCCAGAGTATCTATGGCCACACCGCGTGGTGTGTTGAGTTGGGCCTGTGTGGCGAGGCCTCCGTCTCCAGAAAATCCGGCGTCGGCGAATCCTGCGGCAAATCCTGCAACGGTGCGAATGGTGGCCTGGCCGGGTTCGAGGGGAGGCAGCAGAGTCACGCTGATGCGGCCAGGTGTGAGGTTTCCGGAGCGGGCGATGATGCCGGCCACGCCGGGCGTATTTCCAGCCTGGAAGTTGATGCGGGCAATACCGTCGCGGGCGCGGGTCGTGTCTCCGCCCACAAAGGTTCCGGTGCCAGATTCCAGGGCGAAGGTGATGGGCAGGTCGCCAACGAGTACGATTTCACCGTTTCGATCCAGTAAGGTGGCGATGATTTCGGTGCGGGATTGTCCGTTGGCCACCAGGGCGGTGGTTGCGGCTTCCAGTTCAATGCGTTCGGCTGGCAGGGGCGGGGTTTCGAGGATGTCCAGAATGGTGTTGACAGGTATGTTCAGGAGGCGTTGTACGATACCCAGAGGCCAGCGGATGGTCAGTGTGTCCACCACGGGGGTGTTGCCCAGGCCGAAGTTGGCGGTGAGGGCGTCCTGGGAGAGGAAAGAGGAGCCGCCGGTGAGTTCTCGGATGGCTTTCTGGCCGTCTCCGTAGGCAATTTCGATGCGGGCGGAGATGGCGTCCGGGCTACTGTTTGCACCGCCGCTGCCCCGAGGGCGCACGAGGAGCCAGTTGCCGTTGGCTTCCTGGTTACGGAAGAGACGGTCCGGTCCGTTTTGTACGGCAATGTAAAAGTCCACGCCGCCATCGCTGTCAAAATCCGCTACGGCTAGTCCCCGGCTGTCTGCATCGACGGCTACACCCAGAGAGTCGGCAACTTCAACGAAGGGTTGTGTACCGCCTTCATTGCGGAAGAGTTGGTTGGGCTGGCCGCTGTAGGTGAGGTAGAGGTCCAGGTCTCCGTCGTTGTCTATGTCCACCCAAACGGCTCCCCGGCTGCGTCCGTTGTTGGGACCTGCTACTCCCCGAGCGGTAGACACGTCCTGGAAGCTGCCGTTGTTATTTTGGTATAGCCGGTTGCCCGCGCCGAAGGAGGGCACGTAGAGGTCCAGGTCCCCGTCGTTATCAAAGTCTCCCCAGGCGGTGCCGAAGCTGGGTTCGCCCAGGTTGCCTACCTGCATGCCGGCTGCGGAGGTGACATCTGTGAAGATGCCGTCGTCGTTTCGGAAGAGTCGGTTGGGTCCGCTGTTGGCTAAGAAGAGGTCGGGATCTCCATCGTTGTCATAGTCTGCCCAGGCGGGCTGGATGCTGCTGTTGTTGTCGGTCAGGCCAGTGGCTTCGGCAACTTCGGTGAAGGTACCGCCATTGTTTTGGTAGAAGCGGTTGGCACCGAAATTGGCCACGTAGAGGTCGGGGTCTCCGTCTTTGTCATAGTCTGCCCAGGCCGCGCCGTACCCGTCTCCGGGATCGTCCACACCGACTGCGGCGGCAACATCCGTAAAACGATTTCCGTCGTTGCGAAAAAAACAGTTGGGCTGGCCGAAGTTGGTTACGTAGAGGTCCAGGTCTCCGTCTCCATCAAAGTCCGCCCAGGCTGCGCCGCTGCCGTCGCCTTCGTCTGCAATGCCCAATTGGGCGGCCATTTCGGTGAAAACGCCGGTGTCGTTTCTATAAAAGAGGTTGGGCTGGAAGCGGCGTACCACGTAGAGGTCGGGGTCTCCGTCGTTGTCATAATCTGCCCAGGACGCGCCAAAGCCTGCGCCAGTATCGCCCGTACCCAGGCTGTCTGAGGCATCTGCGAATCCACCGACTTTGGGGATTTGTGAAAAGCCTTTGAGCGGAATGACAAAGCCGCCGTCCGGATCGTTACTGATGAGCGTGAGGGTGGCCCGCTGGGTGTCCGGTTGGGCAGGACGGAAGGTGACGGTGAGGGTTTGGAATTGCCCGGATCTGATTCGGAGCGTGTCTGTAAAGCTGGTGGAGAACTGGATGGTATCTGAGAGTACGACCTGCGGGATCACCAGGGTGCCAGCGCCGAGGTTGGAAATTTGAATGATCTGGCCGCGCTGCTGGCCTACAAAGGTGCGTTCGTAGGTGAGGGATTGAGGTGTAACGCCAATGTCTGGAGCGGAGCCGACACCGCGCAGGGGAACGACAATCTGCGGCTGTGCGGGGTCTGTGGTGGTGAGCACGAGCACGCCGTCCACAATGCCTTCGGCCTGTGGGTTGAACGTAACCGCGAGGCTGTCCAGGGCAAATGGGCCGATGCTAAGGGGGAAAGAGGTTGAAATGATAAAGCTCGGGTTGTCCGAGATTGCGCCCTGGATGGTGAGAGACTGGTTGCCCGTATTTGCAATTCTCAGATACTGGGTACTGGGGTCGCCCAGGCTGACTGCCTGGAAGTCAAGCTGAGCAGAAAGGAGGTTTGCTACGGAGGTCCGGAACGTGGGATCGAAGAGTTTGCGGATGCGGTTGTTGCCAATGTCCGTAATCAGAAGATCGCCGTTTGGATCGATGGCCATGCGGGAGGGTTGATTGAGTCTGGCTTCCAGTGCTCGACCACCGTCTCCCCCGATTGCGGCCGCACCGGTACCGGCTACGGTGACGATGATGCCGGTTTGGGAATTTACCGCGCGAATGCGGTGGTTGACCGTATCTGCGATGTAGAGGTTCCCATTTGCGTCTATCGCGACGCCCGTAGGGGCGTTCAATCGGGCCTCTGTTGCAGGCCCGCCGTCTCCTTCGTAACCGCCTTCTCCAAAAATGTCCGGGCCAATGCCTGCTACGGTTGTAACGATTCCGGTTTGTGCATCCACCCGGCGGATGCGGAGGTTGTTGAAGTCCGAAATGTAGAGGTTTCCTTCTGAATCAAGGGCGATTCCTTCTACGGTCATACCTGCTTCTGTTGCCGGGCCACCGTCTCCACCAAACGAGAAATCGCCGCTTCCTGCAATGGTGGTGACGATTCCTGTTGCAGAGTCAATGCGCCGAACCCGGTTGTTGCCCCGGCCCTGGCCGTCCAGGCCGTCTGAAACGTAGAGTCTGTTCTGGCTGTCGAGGATCAGGGCAACGATTTCGCCAAACTGTGCATCGGTGGCAGGTCCACCGTCGCCGGAGAATCCGAGGATTCCTGTCCCTGCGATGGTGGTGATGGTACCTGTGGCGGCATCTACACGGCGGATACGGCGGTTGCCGGAGTCTGCGATGTAGAGATTGCCGTTCGCATCTACGGCCACGGATTGAGGTGTGCTCAGCTGTGCCTCTGTAGCGGGTCCGCCGTCTCCGGAGAAGCCCGCACTTCCGGTTCCGGCTACGGTGGTGATCAGGCCAGTCTGTGCGTCTACACGCCGGATGCGGTTGTTGAATGCGTCTGCAATATAGGTGTTGCCCGCAGTATCTACAGCCACACCCCGGGGCTGATTCAGCGCCAGGTCTGTGGCAGGGATGTTTTCAGCTTCCTGTGTGCCGCCGCCAGCCACGGTGGTGATGGTGCCGGGGGCCTGGGCCGAGGCTATACTACACAAGCAGAGGGGGAGCAGAAGTGCAAGGGCGAGACGGAGATTTTTCATAGGGGTATACCAGTTCGCGAGGAGTCCGATTCACGAGGAGATGAATCTCCTCGCTGCACTTATGAAGCCCGGGCAAGCCGGGCTGTAAGTTCGCCAGAGGTGGATTTTGTAGCCGTAGCGCGGGGGGGTACTCCCGCGCTACGGGGGAATGCGGATAGAGATTATTTGCCTTCGAAGAGGTCGCGACCTTTTACGAGGGCTTCTATTTTTCGGTCTGCCACAGAGCGCTGGAGCATCCAGAATCCGCAATCCGGGTGTACATAGGCGATGCGGTTTGGTTTCAGGTGTTTTGCTGCGGTTTCGATATCTGCGGCGATTTCATCTGGGGTTTCTACACCGTTATCTTTGATGTCTACAACGCCAATGCCGATGCGTGTGGTTTCGGGCAGGTCTTTGAGGTAGGCGGCGTGTTCCACGCCCCAGCGTTTGAATTCGAGTACCAAATGGTCTGCGCGCAGGGCAGAGAGGAAAGGGATGAGGGCTTCCCAGGTGCCTTTTTGAATGGATTGCCCCCCGTAGTTGCCAAAGCAGACGTGTACGGCTTTTTCGCAGGGAACTGCATCCAGGACGGTGTTGATGGCTTCAGCGGCCCAGGCGCTTTCTTCCGGGTAGCCGGGAATATTGGCTTCGTCCACCTGGATGACATCGGCAGAAATGTCTGCGACCTGTTTTGCCAGGATCTGTCCAATGGCCAGGGCCAGGGCCGCGCGGTCTTTGTAGTGGCGGTCCATCAGGACCTTGCTGAGCATGTGTGGGCCGGTGAGTGTGAATTTGAGTTTGGAGCGTGTATGTGGCCGGGCAATTTCGAAATCTGCGGGCAGGTTGAGCGTGCCTTCATCCAGGGCAGATTCCACGACCCCTGCAGGCGCGGTCCGGTAGGCCATGCCGGATTCGCGGCGGAACTCGGCCAGAGTTTTCCGGCCAATTTGTGTGGTAATGCCGCCCAGTTTTTGTACGAAGTAGTCAATCATCCCGTTGGTTTCTGGGTGGTTGACATCGAAGCGGTAGAGTTCTCCGTCTGCAACGACATCTATGCCGGCTTCTTCCTGAATTTTGAGAACAACACGAATGGCGTCTTCCAGGGCTTGCTGGGTCGGGTTGGCGCGGAGCCAATCGGGTACGGGGTAGCTGCCAACGACGGTGGTTTGAATGGTATGGGCCATGGGGTGCGGGCTTATGCCCTTATTCCTCCGTTGATGCAGGGGCAGACCGTCTGCCTGCATTACGGGCGCACACGCAGGTGCGCCCCTACAAAAACCTGTTATTCTGGGTCAGGATTTCAGTTCGCCCAGGATGTGGTCCAGTTTGCGGCGGTCTTCCCCTTCGAGGCTGCGGAAAGATTCGAAGATGAATGCCAGCATCGTACTGAGTGCGAGGCTGAGTCCACCGGCTACGGCAACAATGAGGGTGCGACGGGGTTTGCTGCGGGAGTCGGGCGGCAGAGCCGGGTCCAGTACGACGACCATTGCGGTTTCTTTTTTTTCTTCGAAGCTGGATTTTTCGTATTCCTGAAGAACAAATTGATAGATCGCGTTTCGAATTTCCACTTCTCGTTTGAGCTGGAGCGTTTTCAGTCCCAGGTCCGGCATTTTCCGGAAGGGAATAAAAATATCAGGCAAGCTCTCGTTGGGTCCAGACGGCTGCGCATTGGTCGGGCCCATCAGGATGCGGTCCAGGGCTTCGCGAACGCCCTGGATTTCCAGGTCCAACTGGTTGAGCTTGGGGTGGCCGGATTCCATCTGGAGTGCGGCAATTTCCCGCTGGATAATGAGTTTGCCCAGATTTTCTGCAATGAGGGTGGAAGCGCTTTCAATCTGGGCACGGGCCTGGGTTTCTACGTCGATGGCCATGTATTTGTTTTGGAATTCGTTGTAGGCCTTTTCGGCCTGAAACATGCCCGCTTCGGCTTCGGCGAGACGTTTTTCCAGGTAGGTGCGCAGGCCACCTGCCTGTTTTTCGCGCCGATGCCGCAAGGCCCGGTCCAGTTCTTCTACAAACGCATTGGTCATTTGCGCGGCCAGTTCTGGTGTTTCGGCTTCGTAGGAGACGGTGAGAAATTGTTCGCGTGAGAGTTCTACATCCAGCCGTTGAGACACCAGATCCAGGAGTTCTTCGCGGGTCTGGTCTCCGTGTGTGTTCCGAAGGTTGAAGCGTTTGATAATGGCTTCGGCTACGTGTTCGCTTTGAATGACCGGAACAAAGTCTGTGGCCGATACGCCGCTTTCTCCCAGGCCCAGCATGCCCATGGGCAGGTTGCCCAGCAGGGCAGACAGGCCGAGGCCGTCCTGGGCTTCTTTGGGTGGATAGACCACGGTGCGGCCTCGGTAAGCTTTGGGCAAGATGAGGGTTATGCCGACGGCAAGCAAGGTGACAGAAAAAAAGGAGATGAAGATCAGGCGGCGCCAGCGGACGATTACGCCCAGGTGGTCCAGGATATTTTTTTCTTGTTCCATTAGCGGATGCTCCGAACAGCAATGACCAGGGTGGCAATTTGGGTAAGGACCACCAGGGTCTCCCGGAAAATCCGCCAGCCATACACGGGTTTCTTGCCTTCTACAAAGATCGTGTCTCCGGGGTGGATGCGTTGAATTTTGGACGCTTTGACCCAGTTTCCGGTGCTGGCTTCAATGACGTAAATTTCGTTTTTTTTGGCCTGTTCGTTGAAGCCGCCGGCCCGTTCAATATAGTCATCCACTGCATAGGCAGGATCAAAGGGTACGGCTCCTGGTATGATGACAAACCCTTTGATGAGGATGGAGTTGACCAGTCGAGGGACGCGAACGATATCGTCTTCGCGTAGAGAAATGCTCTGGCTCTTGTCGCCTTTTCGAAAGAGTGCGACGAAATCGATGGGTAGACGCCCGGCGACCTGCTGTGATTTCATTGCCAGGTAGGT